>NZ_JBYEXN010000015.1:0-122148 GCF_057621855.1 Parazoarcus sp. PS-13 R2A | reverse complement strand
CAGCGTCACACCCCAGCGCTTTTCTGCTGTTCGACGGAAGGCGGTCACGTTTGCGGTTTCAACCCGCTCTGTCGACGGGGTCCACAATGCCTGGTCCAATGCACCACTCATGCCTGTCTCCTCAACTTCAATCTAATTTATTTGTTATTGATTAATCGAACATGCTGCGGATTGTATCCGGCAAGGGCGAAGACTTGCCAGTACGGGTGTCCATCCACACGGTCTTGGCCGCACCGTCGGCAAACAGACGTTCGTCACCATCGACGAAGAGCTCGTACCAGGTCATGACGCTTGTGCGCCCCGGCTCGCCGCCATACATCTTGATCACCACCGTCGCAGGATAGTTGACCGGCATGTAGAAGGTGCAGCTGGCATTGATGATTACCGGACCAACCGGCTCGTCCGGACTCACGCGCGAGCCCTGCAACTCCAGCCACTCGACACGCGCCTGCTCGAAATACCTGAAGTAGACGGTGTTGTTCACATGTCCATAAGCATCCATGTCTCCCCAGCGCACCGGTATGCGGGTGGTGAGCAGCAGCTTCCGTTCTGTCGTCATTCGATATTCCCTTGATTTGCGCACATCCGCGACGACAATTTACCATACGCAACCGTACGTCTGACAATGACGCGGTTTGATCGCGACCTGCAGGCAACAGCAGGGCTGCTGCCCGTATTACACTGCAGCGTGAATCGAATACATACCAATAAAGCTTAAGGTAAAAGGAGAACGGGATGGAACGCGAATCCATGGAATTTGATGTCCTGATCGTCGGTGGCGGCCCTGCGGGCCTGGCCGCTGCGATCCGGCTCAAGCAGCAGGCTGAAGCGAAGGGGCAGGACATTTCGGTGTGTCTCATCGAAAAGGGCGCCGAGATCGGGGCCCACATCCTGTCCGGAGCCGTCATGGATCCGCGCGCCATCACCGAGCTCTTTCCCGACTGGAAGGAGCGCGGCGCGCCGCTCAACACCGAAGTCACTGAAGATCGCGTGATCTTCCTCAATGAAACCGGCGGCCGCACGATTCCCAACGCCCTGCTGCCCGACTGCTTCGTGAACCACGGCAACTACATCGTGCGTCTGGGCAATGTCGCCAAGTGGATGGGCGAGCAGGCAGAAGCGCTGGGCGTGGAGGTCTACCCCGGATTCGCTGCAGCGGAAATCCTGTACGACGACAACGGTGCGGTGAAAGGCGTGGCCACCGGCGACATGGGTCTCACCCGCGAGGGCGAGCCTGGCCCCAACCATCAGCTGGGCATGGAGCTCCACGCCAAATACACCCTGTTCGCCGAAGGCTGCCGTGGCCACCTGGGCAAGCAGCTCGAAGCCAAGTACAAGCTGCGCGACGGTGTCGATCCGCAGACCTACGGCATCGGCATCAAGGAACTGTGGGAAGTGCCGGTCGAGAATCATCGCCCCGGCCTGGTGGTTCACACCGCCGGCTGGCCGCTGCCGTCCGACACCTACGGCGGTGGCTTCGTCTATCACCTCGAAGACAACCTGGTGGCGGTCGGCTACGTGGTCGGGCTCAACTACAGCAACCCTCATCTGTCGCCGTTCGAAGAGTTCCAGCGCTACAAGACCCACCCCGAGATCCGCAAGTTTCTCGAGGGTGGCAAGCGCCTGGCCTATGGTGCGCGCGCCATCGCCGCCGGCGGCCTGCAAAGCCAGCCGCGGCTGATCTTCCCCGGTGGCGGTCTGATCGGCGACGACGCGGGCTTTCTCAACGCTGCGCGCATCAAGGGCAGCCACGCCGCGATCAAGTCCGGCATGCTCGCTGCCGACGCCGCGCTCGGCGCACTTGCCGCAAACCGCCAGCGCGATGCGCTCACCGCCTATCCGTCGGCATTCAAGGACTCCTGGCTGCATGAGGAGTTGCACAAGACGCGCAACTTCAAGCCCTACATGAAGAAAGGCCTGTGGATGGGTTCGCTGCTGTTCGGCATCGACCAGAAGCTGTTCGGCGGCAAGGTGCCGTGGACGCTGCACAACAGCGCCGACCACGTCACCCTCAAGCCGGCAGCCGAGTGCCCGAAGATCGACTACCCGAAGCCGGATGGCAAGCTCACCTTCGACCGTCTGTCCTCAGTGTTCCTGTCGAACACCAACCACGAGGAAGAGCAGCCCTGTCACCTGCGTCTGAAGGATGCCTCGGTGCCGATCTCGGTGAACCTCGCGCTCTACGATGCCCCCGAGCAGCGCTACTGCCCGGCCGGCGTGTACGAAATCGTGCGCGACGGCGATGGCAATGCGCCACGCCTGCAGATCAACGCGCAGAACTGCGTGCATTGCAAGACCTGCGACATCAAGGACCCGACCCAGAACATCAACTGGGTGGTGCCACAGGGTGGTGAAGGCCCGATCTACCAGGGCATGTAAGCACACACGAAAACGGGGCGCTCAGGCGCCCCGTTGTTCTTTCAGCTGCGACCCCTGCCGCAGTCCATGCAGCAGCGCCCGCTCACCACTCGTAGCCGACTCCGAACTGCAGGCTCAGGTCGGCGGACTTGCGCCCCTCGGCGGGCTGCCCCTCCCAGTCGACCACGCCCTGCACCTGAGCGCTCAGGCGCTCGATGATCGGCAGCCGGAAGCCGGTGCGCATGCGCAGGGTCACGTCGCTCGCGTCACGGATGTTCATGTAGCCATCCTGCTGATGAAAGAACTCCGCAGAGCGTCCGATCAGCCAGTGACGGTAGCGCACGCCCCAACCGACGGCCGGATAACTCCGATCATCGGTGTCGACGCGATTCTCTCTGACGAGATCGAGACCGCCCTGAACCGAAAGCCCGGTCTGATCATTGTCGATCACCTGCAAACCCAGGCCGGAACCGGTGGAGAAGCGCAGATCAAGATCCCGGAAGCGATCACGCTCAACCGTGGTCCGGCCATAGATGAAGCGCTTCTTGCTGACGAACCAGTCGCGGTCTGCGCTGACGAGCAGATTGGAGGCACTCACGTCGTCGCCTTCGGTGCGCTCTTCACCCTTCGCGCGCAGGGTGAAACGGGTCTTCTTCGCCACCCCGGTCAACTCACCCTCCGCAACCAGATGAGTCGTTTCGCTGTTTCCGCTGACCGAGTTGCCCGCCAGATTCACCCGCCCGCTGTACTCGAAGCCCTCGCCGGACTGGCTGGGTGTCGGGTTCAGGTAGGTAATGCGATCGAGCTTGAGAGGCGGCACCTCTGGCACTTCGGCCAGGCGCACCGCGCGTTCTTCATCCGAGCGCTCAAGCCGGGTGTCGAGCCGGCCTTCGTTGCTGCGCATCATCACATTCACCGGCTGGTCGGTGCTGAGGGTTTCGACCATGCGCCAGTCGATGCGCAACACGCCTGCATACTGGGTCTTGAACTTCAGCCCCTCGGGCGTCTTGCTGATTACGGTGCCGGAAAGGCGATCACCATTGGTGAGCAACACCTCGTCAGCGCGGCCAGAAGCTGCCACTGACGCGAGAAGGGTAAACAGCAGAACACGACTCAGCGGTCGAATTGCGGGCACGGAAATCATGGGGCGAAGTGGCGTCGGGGGATGTCGCGGTGTCGAAATGCACTGCGTACGCAAGCCTAGGTGGAAATCGTCCACCTTGCAATGCAGCAAAACACCTGCTTACCACTTGCTCCGCCAGATTTACCCGCGCGTGCCGAGCACCGAGTCGGCAGTAACGTGACGCGAGCGATAGCGCCCGGATACCTCAAGCGTGCCATCGGCCCCGAGGTGGCTGATCGTCCTGGAAACGGTCTCGACCGACAGGTCGGTGATCTCGGCAATATCCTTGAGTCTGGGCAAGGCCAGACGCGCCGCTTTCCGGCCTCGGGTCAGACCGGCGGTCATGAATTCGAACAGTCGCCGCACGCGGTCCCCCGCCTTGCCGCTGCGCAATGCAAGCACCTCGGCCATGCGGCGCTCGGTTGCCGCCAGCATGCCAAGCAGCAACTGACCGCTCGGCTCGGCCTGATCGGCGCACCAGGGTTCGAGCACACAGGCCGACAGCGCCCGCGCTGTAAACGTGTAACGGCCAAACAACAGCGTCTCCGCACCGATCACATCACCGGTGACCGCCATGCCGCCGAACTGCAGGCCATCCGGTCCGGGCTGATCCAGCCGCACCGTCCCCGACACCACCCGCCACGAAGTGCCCTCGGCACCCGCCTTGTAGATCGTTTTTCCGCGCGGGATGGGGCCGGACTTCACGCCAGCCTGCCCTGCCTCGGCGAAATCATCGCTCTCTTCGTTCATCTTCAGACTCCCTGCCACCTGCCGACTTCAATCATATGCCATTCGTACGCGTCCTCTGTGCGTTCATCCAGCGCTGGCGCACACACCGGGCCTGCAGAGCAGGCTTTCGATGTGTGCGCCCGGACACGACCTGATGCCCGGGTGTGCAGCATCAGAACGTCACGGTCACGCCCGCATAGATCGAACGTCCCACCCCGGGGACCAGGGTTCCCCACGCCACATCGGTGCCGGACATGGTCTTGCCCTGGCCAAGGTAGGCGCCGCCCAGCGGGTGATTGTAGAAACGGTCAAAGACGTTCTCGACACCGACATCGAAGCGAACCTGCTTCCACTCATAGCTGCTGCGCAGGTGCAGCAGACCGTAGCCTGCCGTCTCGACCTCGTTGCGTGTTGCCGAGACCTTGTCCTTGTCGGCGACCAGTTCGAGTTCGACGGTATTGGTCCAGCTGCCCAGCTTCTGTTCAAGCGCCAGCCGCGCATTGAGCGGCATCATGTTGTACAGATTGTCGCCCGTCGTCGGGTTCTTGCCTCTGACATAGCTCAAGCTGCCCTTACCGGTAAACACGCCGATCGCCTGCGTCGTCCCCAGAAGCATGTGCCCCGCGACGTCCACCCCGTACAGGCGCGCCGACTCATTGACGAAGCGCAGATAGACGAAGCCATCCGTCCGGGTCAGGTTCGCGGCGGTACATGAGGCTCCGCCACTGCTGCAGCGCTCGGCATCGATATAGTTATCGACGTAGGTAAAGTACGGCGTGACCTTGAGCCCCCACGTTGCGCGATTTGCATCGTGCCAATCGGCAGTGGCACTCACCGTATGTGCGACTTCGGGCTTCAGGTCGAGGTTGCCCACATAGCCGTTGCCGTCACCCGCCATGTTGATCATGCGCATCGCCATGCCATTGGTGGACCAGGCATAGCGCTCGTAAAGGTTGGGCGAGCGCGTCTTCTGCGCATAGCCGAACTCGTAGGATTGCGTCGAGGACGGCGTATATCGGGCCAGCGCCGCGACATCCAGGTTGTGGTCGGTCTTGCTGCGATCGGCGGCATTGAAGGCAGCCTCGTCCGTTGCGCTGAAGGTCGGGCTGTAGCCCTGCACCGTATCCGCGTCCATGCTCACGGTTTCGTGACGCAGGCCGAACTGTGTCAGCCATTGCGGCGTCCATGCGGCCTCCCATTCGGCAAACACCGCAAAGCGGTCACGCTCGCCATTGCGGATATTCCAGAACGTATTGGGCGACATGCCCTTGCCGGACGCCTCCCACCAGTCATCCAGGCGATACTGCTGAACATCGCCCCCCACTCGCAGAATGTCCCGTTCCGACAGGACGATATCGCCCTTCAGCGACACACCGGTGTTGTTTCCCTTCGTGTCCATTGGCATCCCAGCCGCCCTGCCGTTCATGCCCGGCAGGATCGGACCCGCAATACCGTCTGAATTAGGCACGTTATTGGGACCATACCAGTACAGCTTGTCGTCACCGAACTGCATCTCGTGACGCGTGGTCTCGTTGTAGGCCCGCGCCTCGAGCGCGCCCCAGTCGAACGTCCCCTTGTAGCTCAAATTGACCTGCTCGCTATGGTTGCCGGTCATGTCCATGCGCTGATTTGGCCAGCCCTGCTCCGGGATGTCCTGAACGCCCAGCTTGAGTTCCACCAGGTGGTTCTCATGGCGGTAGCCCATTGCGAGCGACTGGTTGGATGTCTCGTACGCCGAAGACCCGACCTCGTCACCGTCCAGCCAGCCGCGACCGGCGGCAGCAAGACCTGCAGCCTTGAAGTCACCGCCGGCCTCGTAGTTGTCTGCCTTCGCGGTTGATCCGCGATAGCTCACGCTCAGCGACTCATTGGCAAAGGTCGCCGACAGGTTCGCGCCGGTCACATCGCCGTTGCTGCGATAGAACGCGCCGACCTCACCCTTGAGCAAGTTGCCCTCGCCCGGGCGAGCAAACTCCGGATCGGGAGAGTCGACGAGAATGGTGCCGCCGATGCTGTCACCACCGAGACTCACCGGCGTGATCCCCGCGAACACCTGAACGCTCGATACGTTCGACGGATCGATGTACGACAGCGGCGGGTTCATGTGATTGCCGCAGGCCGAGATCAGATCCATGCCATCGACCTTGATCCGCAAGCGGTCATCGGCAAGACCGCGAATCGCGGGCAGGCTGGAGACACCACCCGCGCCGTAAAGCGAGACGCCTTCGACATCCTTCAGCAGGCTTGCGGTATCACTCATGGCAGCGCGCTTGCCTGCGACTTCGGTCTGACTCATCTCTCCACGAGTCTGCGGCAGCGGCGCCACCATGGGCGCAGACACGACAATTTCGTCGAGTTTTGCAGCGCCACTGCCACCGCTTGCGGCGGTTTGTGCAAATGCTGCCGGAGCACAAAAAGCCAGCGCAAGCGCAAGACGGGTGGGGCGCGTATCGAATCCGTACATATACTTCACTCCATAAGGAAAAATCACACCAACAACATCAATTCAAAACCGAAAAATCTGCGGCGAATCGAGACAGCCGCGTGACTTCATGCCGAGTCGATTTCTGAATCTGTTCGGCAATTGCCGCGAGCGGGGTTAGCAACCAGAGGGCAGGCGGAAGACGCAGGTGAGCGTGCGCATCAGGCCTTGCGGCGGACGCGCGCCACCGCGAAACGCATGGCGCATCGCGAGTAGTCGTTCAGAGATGTCAGGCTAAAGCGGGAGGACCGCGTGAAAACGCGGAGAGCCAGACGGTGCGGGAACGCAGATGTTCGGAAGGCGCAGAAAAGCGGGCGCTGCCATCGAGAACCGCCTCAAGAACGAGGGGCGACAAGCCTGGTAGCAAGGCTGCGTGCCCCGCGTGCGGCAGGCAGAACGGGCAGGCGTTGCGCTCGCTGCCGGTTTCGAGCGGGGGGTCACGCCCCTCCTCCGCCGACAGATCGACCAGGATCATGCCGCCGGTGGTGCAGATCTCCGTCCACCGTCCAGGATCGCTCGCGCGCAGCAGCGCCTGCCCTAAAACGGGCATGAGCGCGCTCAGCAGGATCACGAATATCGCGACCCGCGCAGCAAGCACCTGGTGATGGAAACGTCTGATCATGAACAGAACGGGACTGAATCGGAACGGTGGAAACGCGCCGGCCGAGCAGACACCGCACTCAGTGCGAATGTCCGGCTGACCGGCCCGGGTGATCAGTGCATCTTGTGCATCTGCATGCCGCCGGCCGCGCTGTTGAGCGGACGCACCGGCGCATTGACCTCAACGCTTTCACGCTTGCCGTCTTTGCCTTCGACAACAACAGTCAGGGGCACCATGTCACCCTCCTTCACCTGTGCGTTGAGGTTGATGAGCATGACGTGATAACCACCGGGCTTGAGCTCGACCGCCTTGCCGGCCGGCAGATCCAGACCGGGAATGGCGCGCATCTTCATCACATCCTTCTCCATGACCATCTCGTGCACTTCAACCACTTTGGCTGCGGGCGAACGAACCTCCACAAGCTTCGCATCCACCGGCGAGGTGATCTGCATGAATGCACCGGTCGCTTTCTGTTGCGGAACGGTAGCGCGTACCCAGGGCTCAGTGACGGAAACCTGCGCAAAGACGGCAGACGAAATCAGTGCAGCAAACAGCGAGGCGACGATCTTCACTTTCATGGTGTTCTCCTTAGGGGCGGGATGAAGCTGTTTGAATCAGGGTTTGCACATCGGCCGCAACGGATTCGGCCGGACTCTGGTAGGACACGGCGAGGCGCAGGCGCCCTGCCGGATCAAAAACGTAGCTCGTTGCGGTGTGATCCATCGAGTACGAGCCGCCAGTCGGCACCTTGCGATAGAAAACACGGAATTCGTCGGCAACCTTGCGGGTTTCCTCGAGACTGGTATAGAGCCCGAGGAAGTCGGGATCGAACGCAGCGGTATAGGCCTTGAGCACACCGGGCAGGTCGCGCTCGGGGTCGACACTGACAAAGATCACCTGCAGCCTGTCGGCATCGTCGCCGAGCAGTTGCCGCACCTGCGCGGCGCGCGAGAGTGCAGTCGGGCAGATGTCCGGGCATTGGGTGAAGCCGAAGAACATCATCACGACCTTGCCGCGAAAGTCAGCGAGGCTGCGGGTCGCGCCGTCGGGGTCGAGCAGGCTGAAGTCGTGGCCGAAATTGGCGCCGGTGATGTCGGTATTTCTGAAGCTGACCGTCTCCCTGTTGCAGGCGCTCAGCGCCATTGCAATGAACAGCCCCATCAACAGGACGAGCAGCGTACGCAGCAAGCGGGTCCGCGCCAGCGCGGCGTGGAAGAAATCGTGTAAAGGCATGAATGCCTCCGGAATCGGTGATTGGCCAGCGCACGCCGCGCACAGAGTGCGGGCAGAACGCGTTCAGCGACGATCAGGAGGCAGCGGGTGGCGCGCGCGGGCTCGAAGCCGTCCACGCAAACAGTGGCCGGGGAGCGGAGAAGAAAAGCGGGGGTTCGAGCGCGGCCATGCCGATGACGGCAAATCCGGCGGACAGCTCAGGAGGCAGACCGAACGAGCCTGCGTGCGGACAGCAATAAGGGCAGGATGCAGTGGACGCGCCCGGCGCGTCGTCGCCGTGTTGCTCGCTGTCCGCATCGACCGCAATCCATTGCATGCCAGACGCCGAGCACACCTCAATCCAGCGCTGATGCCCATCCCCGAGCACCGTCATTGCCTGGCTCACCGCAGGCGCAAGCGCACCGAGCAGGATCGCAAGCGTTGCGAACCAGGCAGCAAGGCGGAATTGGCGTCTTCGGATGAACATCAATCAGGGTCGGGGCAAAGGGGCTGGCGTGCAGACTGGCAGGGTGAGCGGTAATGTCGGGCGATTATAGACGTTTCGACACATTGAAACTTGACCCAAATCATTTAATGCTGTGCGACGCGCGCCTGCAGCAGTGCGATCATGCAAGCCCCTGTTCGGCCGCACTGAAGCGCGCCCACCCTGATGGAGGCCAGGCACTGAACGCCCGCTGCGCACAGACAGTCCTGAATGGCACAACGGGGTGCCGGTTCCCCGGTCACCCCGTTGTCACGCCCGAACCGGGTCGGGCGCAGAATCAGCGAACAGGCGCCGAGCCGATCACCCCAGCCACTTGCGCGCGTTGCGGAACATGCGCAGCCACGGCGAAGCATCCGGGCTCTCGTCGATCATCCACTGCGGTGCCCACGACATCTGCAACGTGCGGGCGGTGCGCTCGGGGTGCGGCATCATGATGGTGAAGCGGCCATCTGCCGTGGTGAAGCCGGTTGCACCCAGCGCCGAACCGTTGGGGTTCTGCGGATAGGTTTCGGTCGGCTGACCATGGTTGTCGACATAGCGCAGCGCCAGCAGCGCCTTCTCGCGGTCGGCTTCAGCCGCGAACACCGCCCTGCCCTCACCGTGGCTGACGACGATCGGCATGCGGCTGCCGGCCATGCCAGCGAGCAGGATGGACGGGCTGTCGACCACCTCGGTCATCACGAAGCGGGCCTCGAACTGCTCGCTGCGGTTGCGATGGAAGGTCGGCCAGGCTTCTGCACCCGGAATGATCGGTGCGAGGTGGGCCATCATCTGGCAGCCGTTGCACACGCCCAGCGCAAAGCTGTCAGTGCGCCCGAAGAAGGCTTCGAACTCTGCGCGCAGCCTGGGGTTGAACAGGATGGACTTGGCCCAGCCCTGACCGGCACCGAGCACGTCGCCATACGAGAAGCCACCGCAGGCAGCCAGGCCGTGGAAGTCGAGCAATTGCTTGCGGCCGGACTGCAGATCCGACATGTGGACATCGACCGGCTCGAAGCCGGCACGCTCGAAGGCCGCTGCCATTTCGAACTGCGAGTTCACGCCCTGTTCGCGCAGCACCGCGACCTTGGGTCGGGCGCCGGTGGCGATGAAGGGCGCTGCGACGTCGTCCTTGACGTCGAAGGACAGCGCGACCGACAGACCGGGGTCGGTCGCATCTGCGAGACCGTCGAACTCCTGCTGCACGCACTCGGCGTCGTCGCGCAGACGGGCGATCTGGTAGCTGGTCTCGGACCAGGCCTGCATCAGCTCGCTGCGGCTGGCGGCAAGAATGCGCTTGGCACTGCGCCAGAAGCGAATTTCGTCCTTGTCGTTGGGCTCGCCGATGAAGTGATAGGTCAGGCGGGCTTCACGCAGAATCTCGGTGATCTTCGAACGCTCGTCACGACGGATCTGGATGACCGCACCGAGCTCTTCGGCAAACAGGCCGGAGATCAGCTTGTCATCGAAGCGGCCCTTGAGCATGTCGGGCTTCTTCTCGAGGCCATCGACATCGTTCATGTAGGGGTCGTAGCAGACGGTGTCGAGCACCAGCGACAGGCCGCACTTGCTGGCGAATGCCATCTCGCACACGGCTGCGAACAGGCCGCCGTCGGATCGGTCGTGATAGGCCAGGATCAGGCCTTCGCGACGCAGACGCTGGATCGTGGCAAAGAAGGCCGCGAGCTGCTCGGGGCCGACATCGGGTGCGTGCTCGCCCACCGAGTTGAAGACCTGTGCCAGCACCGAACCGCCGAGGCGGTTCTTGCCATTGCCGAGGTCGATCAGCATCAGCTCAGTTTCAACACCTTCGGGCAACTGCAGTTGCGGCGTCAGCGTGCGACGGATGTCGGTCACCGGCGCAAACGCGGTGGCAATCAGCGACAGCGGCGACACCACCTGCTTGTCCTCGCCATTGTCGGCCCATGCGGTGCGCATCGACAGCGAGTCCTTGCCCACCGGGATCGACACACCGGCCTTGATACAGAAATCCGACACCGCCTTCACCGTGTCGAAGAGCTTGGCGTCCTCGCCGCGATGGCCGGCAGCTGCCATCCAGTTGGCCGACAGCTTGACGTCGCCAAGGTCGGCAATATCGGCCGCGGCGATGTTGGTAATCGCCTCGGCCACAGCCATGCGCCCCGAAGCCGGCGCGTCGACGCAGGCCAGCGTGGTGCGCTCGCCCATGGCGAAGGCTTCCCCACGATAGCCCTGGAAGCTCATCGCGGTAACCGCGACGTCGGCCACCGGCACCTGCCACGGTCCGACCATCTGGTCGCGCGCGGTCAGGCCGCCCACCGAGCGGTCGCCGATGGTAATCAGGAAACGCTTGCTTGCCACGGTCGGGTTGCGCAGCACACGCAGGCCGGCGTCCATCAGATCCATGCCGGTGACGTCGAACGGCGGCAGATGGACGGCGCGGCGCGAGACGTTGCGCGTCATCTTCGGCGGCTTGCCGAGCAGGACCTGCATCTCCATGTCGACCGGCTTGTTGTCGAAATGACGGTCGCTCACGGTGAGGTGACCGTCAGCGGTCGCGGTACCAAGCACCGCGAAGGGGCAGCGCTCACGCTCACAGAAGGCGCGGAACTGGTCGAGGCTTTCCGGTGCAATCGCAAGCACGTAGCGCTCCTGCGATTCGTTCGACCAGATCTCGCGCGGGCTCATGCCCGGCTCTTCGATGTGCACTTCGCGCAGTTCGAAATGCGCGCCCAGGCTGGCGTGGTCGGCCAGTTCCGGCATCGCGTTCGACAGACCGCCCGCGCCGACGTCGTGGATGGCGATGATGGGGTTGGCCTCGCCCTGCTGCCAGCAGGCGTCGATCACTTCCTGGCAACGGCGCTGAATTTCAGGGTTGCCGCGCTGCACCGAGGCAAAGTCGAGATCGGCTGCATTGGTGCCGGTGGCCATCGACGAGGCAGCACCGCCGCCCAGACCGATGAGCATGCCCGGACCACCCAACTGAATCAGCAGCGTGCCCGGCGGGAAGGTCGGCTTGTGCGATTGCTGTGCCTGGATGCTGCCCAGACCGCCGGCGATCATGATCGGCTTGTGGAAGCCGCGCACCTCGCCCTGCACTTCCTGCTCGAAAGCGCGGAAGTAGCCGGTCAGGTTGGGGCGGCCGAATTCGTTGTTGAAGGCTGCGGCGCCGATCGGCCCTTCGATCATGATGTCGAGGGCGGAGGCGATGCGCTCGGGCTTGCCGTAAGGCTTTTCCCACGGTTGCTGATAGCCCGGGATGTTCAGGTTGGAGACCGAAAAGCCGGCCAGGCCCGCTTTCGGGCGCGAACCGCGACCGGTCGCACCTTCGTCGCGGATCTCGCCACCGGCGCCGGTGGCTGCGCCCGGGAAGGGCGAAATGGCGGTCGGATGGTTATGGGTCTCGACCTTGGCGAGGATGTGGGTTTCTTCACTGTGGTAAGAGAAACGACCGTTCGCATCCGGGTACAGGCGCTCGATGGCCGCGCCCTCGATCACCGAGGCGTTGTCCGAGTAGGCCACGACCGTACCTTGCGGATGGGCCTTGTGCGTGTCCTTGATCATGCCGAACAGGGTCTTCTCCATCGGACGGGCATCGATCACCCAGTCGGCGTTGAAGATCTTGTGGCGGCAGTGCTCGGAGTTCGCCTGGGCGAACATCATCAGTTCGACATCGGTCGGATTGCGTGCGATGCGGGTGAAGTTCTCGACCAGGTAATCGACTTCGTCGTCCGACAGCGCGAGCCCCAGCGTACCGTTTGCCTCTTCCAGCGCAGCGCGGCCACCACCGAGAATATCCACCGAAGTCAGCGGCTGCGGGGCGTAGTGGTGGAACAGGGCATCGGCCTCGTCCATCTTCGCCAGCACCGACTCGGTCATGCGGTCGTGCAGCTTCGCCAGCAGCTCGGGCCGGCCATCGACGCCCTTGCCCGCCAGCGTGAAGGCCGTGCCGCGCTCGATGCGCACGACCTTGTCGAAACCGCACTGATGCGCGATATCGGTCGCCTTGGAAGACCACGGCGAGATCGTGCCCAGGCGGGGAACGACCAGCATCATGGTGCCGGCCGGCGCCGTCGGCGTCTCCGGCGTGGCACCGAGCAGATCGACCAGACGGGCGGTCTCTTCGGCGTCCAGCGCGGCATTCAGTTCAACGAAATACCAGTGCTCGGCGGCCAGCCCCTGCAGTTTGGGCAGCACTTCGGCCACACTGCGGGAGAGACGATCCAGGCGGGACCGGGAGAGCGCGGCAGCGCCACGGAGCTTGAGGATTTGGGTCATGTCTGTCGAAACGCGAAAAAAGAGGTACCGAACAACGGCAATCGGAAGCGCGGAATTATACCCGAGGCGCTCCCTCCCCCGACGCGGATGAAGCGTCTGTGACAAAGCTGCGCGGCTAGAAGTACGGGGGATCAGCTAAAATGCGCCTTTGTCTGCCCGCCCCACGCCCGATGAGCGCTTCCGTTTCACGTTTCGCGAGCGATGACTCACCCTCGATCGGGTGGTTCGTCTTCCCTGCCGCAGTGTGCGCACTGTGTGCAGCAGTGCTGGCTGCGCTCGGCCTGAACGAGACCTGGTTCATCGCCTGGAACACCGCTGCAAGCGGCATCGCACCGGGATTCGTGTGGGCCGGCATCACCAACCTGGCCTCGACGCTGGGCGCCTTCGCGCTGATCACGCCTGCACTTGCGTGGCGTCCGCGCTGGCTCGCAGCCACCCTGCTCGCGGCCCCCGTCGCCACCCTGTATACCCACGGCCTGAAACAGTTTTTTGCCGAACCACGGCCTGCCGCCGTGCTCGCGCAGGATCAGTTCAACGTTGTCGGCCTGCCGCTGCGCACCGACTCCTTTCCCTCCGGACACTCGCTTACCGCCTTCGTCATAGCGGGCGTGGTCGTACTCTGTGCCAGCCCTGCGGTGCGCCGGCAATGGGCGTGGGTTGTCCTCGCGGCTGCGGTTCTGATGTGCTTTTCCCGCGTTGCCGTCGGTGCGCACTGGCCGCTCGACCTGTTTGCCGGGGCGGCGGGTGGATGGCTGAGTGCGGTCATCGGCGTGCGCTGGTCCGCTCACTGGCGCTTCTGGGAACGCCGACGCGGCGTGCAGACCATGGGGGCGCTGATGATCCTGGTCGCCGTGCTGCTTGCGTTCGAGGACCTCGGCTACCCGGAAGGGCTGTGGATGCAGTACCTGCTGGTGGTGTGGGGCATGGCCGGCGCCGTTTTCGCACTGGTGCGCCCGGTGACCGGCAAGGTGCCCGCATGAAGCGCGCCATTGCAATCCTGCTCAGCCTCGGTCTGCTGGGCTGGTTTCTCGCCGACGCCCGCTGGCAGACCCTGGGCACGGCGCTGGGCCGCCTGACCCCCGCCATCGTGGCCGTCGCCGTGGCCGGCTTTGCCGCCAGCTACCTGCTGCGCGCACTGCGCGTGTACGACGAATTCCGTCGCGATGCCGCGGGCCGCTTCGGCGCCTGCGTGCGCATCGTGCTGATGCACAATGCGATGGTCAATATCGTGCCCTTCCGGGGTGGTGAGGCCGCATTCCCGCTGCTGCTGCAGCGTACCTTCGGCACGCCGCTGCCGCGGGCGATTGCCTCGCTGTTCTGGTTCCGCCTGCAGGATGCGCTCGTGGTCGGCATGGTCGCGGTCGCGGTATGGCCCGAACTGCCTCTGGCACTGCGCATTGCGGGCCTGGTCGCGCTCGCCGTCTTTGCCTGGGGCCTGCCGCGCTGGGCACGCAAGCCACATGACTGGGCAGAGCGCGGTGCGTTCGCGGGCAAACTGGCGAAGCTGCGCAACGCATTTGGCGAATCCACCCGTCACGCCCGTTTCGGCTGGCTATGGACGGTTTCCAACTGGTCGGTGAAGCTCGCCGCGCAGGCGTGGTTGCTCGCAGCCCTGCTCTCCACCGGCATGCCGGAGGGCGCAGCCGGTGCGCTCGGCGCAGAGCTCGCCGCCATTCTTCCGATTCAGGGCGTGGCCGGTTTCGGCACCTACGAAGCCGGCGCCGCCGCCGCCCTGCTGCCCGCCGGCATCGCTTTCGGCGACGGCCTGCAGGCGGCACTCGCCCTCCATCTTTTTGTCATTGCCTGTGCGCTGAGCGCAGGCGCGCTGGCCTGGCTGTTCCCGAACGCCGGCCCGGCAGCTGCCGCAACATCGGCACAAGCCCATTCATCTTCCGAGAGTGCATCCCGTTCATGAACAAGTCGCCCCTGCCCCACGCCGAACCGCAGATCCCCGAGGGCCTGCCCGAGCACACCCTGTCCGTGGTGGTGCCGATGTACAACGAGGCGGAGAACGTCGAGCCGCTGCTCGACCGCATTCATCTCGCCCTCGGTCCCTACCCGTGGCCCTGGGAAGTGGTGCTGGTCGATGACGGCAGCTCGGACGCCACGCCGCTTGAGCTGGCGCGCTGCGCCAAGCAGTTCGGCCCTCACGTCCGTGTTGTCGAACTGATGCGCAACTTCAAGCAGACCGCCGCGATGCAGGCCGGGCTCGATGCCGCCCGCGGCAGCGTGATCGTGACCATGGACGGCGATCTGCAGAACGACCCGATCGACATCCCGCGCATGGTGTACCGCCTGCTCACGGAAGATCTCGATCTCGTGGCCGGCTGGCGCAAGGATCGCCAGGACGGGCTGCTGCTGCGCAAGATTCCGTCACGCATCGCCAACCGCCTGATCGCCCGCCTCACCGGCGTGCATCTGCGCGACTACGGCTGCAGCCTCAAGGTGTTCCGCGGCTCCGCCATCAAGAGCGTGCGCCTGTACGGCGAAATGCACCGCTTCATTCCCGCGTGGCTGGCGACCGTCACCACGCCGCGACGCATTGCCCAGGAAGTCGTCACCCACCACGCACGGGTGTTCGGCCAATCCAAGTACGGCATCTCGCGCACCTTCCGCGTCATTCTCGACCTCGTCTTCGTGTACTTCTTCATGCGCTTCCGCACGCGCCCGGGTCACTTCTTCGGCGGCATCGGTATCGGCCTCGGCGCCCTGGGCAGCCTGATCCTGGCCTACCTCGGTTTCGTGAAGATCTTCCTCGGCGAAGAAATCGGCACCCGCCCCCTGCTCTTCGGCGGCTTCTTCCTGGTGATTGCGGGCGTTCAGATGGTGACGTCCGGGGTACTGGCAGAGCTGCTCACCCGGGTCTATTACGAGTCGGGCACGTCGCGCCCCTACCTTTCCCGCCCGGCCGTCGAACTTTCAGCGGATGAGGGCTGGCGCCAGCCCGTCGAGGCGTGAGCATGCTGTCGCGCAACCCCGTCGTCGCCACCCTGATCCTGCTGCTGCCGCTGGCGAGCTTCTTTCTGCTGCTGGGCGGTGCGCCGCTGTTTGACGTAGACGAAGGGGCCTTCTCCGAGGCAACCCGCGAGATGTTCGCGCGCGGGGACTTCCTGTCCACCTATCTCAACGGCGAGCACCGCTTCGACAAGCCGATTCTGGTGTACTGGTTTCAGGCGCTGGGCTACCTGATCTTCGGCGCCACCGAGTGGGCCTTCCGTCTGCCTTCCGCAGTTGCGGCAGTGATCTGGAGTTACGCCACCTGGTATTTCGCGCGCCAGCGTTTCGGCCCGGACACTGCGCTTGCCGCACTCGCCGTCGCCGCCACCGCCATCGGCCCCTTCGCCATCGGGCGTGCGGCCACCGCCGACGCCCTGCTCAACATGCTGCTGGCGCTGGCACTGTTCGATGCCTGGCGTCATCTGGAGTCGGGCCAGCGCACGCCCTTGCTGCGCAGCTACGTCTGGATTGCGCTGGGCGTGCTCACCAAGGGGCCGATTGCCCTGATCGTGCCGGGCACGGTCACGCTGCTGTACTGCGCCACGCGCGGCGAATGGAAGCGCTGGGCACGCTCCGTGTTCGACCCCACGGGCTGGGCGATTCTCGCCGTCCTGGTCACGCCCTGGTACGTCTATGCGCTGTTCACCCACGGACAGAACTTCATCGACGGCTTTATCCTCAAGCACAACGTCGAACGCTTCACCGGCACCCTCGAAGGGCATACCGGCAGCCTGTTCTATTACATCTTTGCCGTTCCGCTGCTGCTGCTGCCATGGACCTCGCCGCTGATCGCGTCGCTGCGAAACATCCGCGCCGACGCGGGCACCGGCGTGCGCCGTTTCCTGTGGATCTGGGCCGGGTTCGTCGTCGTCTTCTTCTCGCTCTCCGGCACCAAGCTGCCGCACTACGTGCTCTATGGCTCGACCCCGCTGTTCCTGCTGATCGCAGCACACCGCGACAGTCTGCGCCGGGGCTGGGTGCACTTCGCACCGCTCACCCTGCTGCTAGCGCTGTTCGTGGCCCTGCCGCTGGTGTTCGATCTGCTCTCGGCGAGCTCGGCGGGCAATGCCTACTACCGTGCCCAGCTCGGCGATGCGCTGGCGCGTGCCGATGCGATCTACTACACCGTCACCCTTGCCTGCCTGCTGCTGTGGCTGGCAGTCGCATTTCGCCTGCCGGCGGGCATCTGGTCAAAGATGATGGTGGGTGCGGCGCTGCAGGTACTGGCACTGACCACGGTCGTCGTCCCCTGGGTCGGCAACGTGCTGCAAGGGCCCGTGAAGGAAGCCGCAGCCTTCGTGCGCGAGCGACCCGAGCCCGTGGTGGCATGGCGGCTCGACGTGCCCAGCCTCAGCGTCTACCGCGAGGCCGTCACACCCTCGCGTGCGCCGCTTGCCGGTGAGCTTGCCGTCACCCGCATCGATCGCGTACCTGAAACCGGATACGAAACACTGTTCCTCAAGGGCGGTGTTGCAGTTGTCAGGCAGCAAACCGCAGAGGAATGAACATGGACGCAGCACAGACCCCGGCCGGCACTGCGCCTGAAGGCGGACCGCGAAGCCGCCTCACCCTGATCATGCTGGTCAGCATGCTGGCCTGCTCCGCACTGTTTCTGCTGTGGCCTGAAATCGATCTCCGCACCAGCGCTGCCTTCTACACCGAGGGCAGCGGCTTCTGGGGCGAGCGCAATGCATTCGTGATGGCGCTGTACCGGGGCATTCCGATGATGTCGAACGCCATCATCATCGGCCTCTTCATTGCGCTCTTTGCCTACATGTTTCAGCGCGGCCTTCAGGGTGCCCGCAGGCGCATCCAGGTCGGCTACCTGATCACGGCGCTCATCCTCGGCCCCGGCCTGCTGATCGACGTCGTGCTGAAGGATCACTGGGGACGGGCGCGACCGGCAAAGGTCACCGAGTTTGGCGGCGCCGCGACCTTTTCGCCCGCCATCATTCCGACCGATCAGTGCGGCAAGAACTGTTCGTTCGTCAGCGGCCATGCATCGGCAGGCTTCTATTTCGTCAGTCTCGGCTTTCTCGGCGGGGTTGCAGCCCGCCGGCGGTGGACGCTGATCGGACTCGGACTCGGCGCGGTCTTCGGGTTTGGTCGCGTCGCACAGGGCGGACATTTTCTGAGCGACATCGTCTTCAGCTTCTACGCAACCTGGTTCGCCGCGTGGCTGGCATGGGTGATCTTCATAAAACTCGGCTGGATGAGCGACCCCGACGAAACCGGAGCCACCACGCCCGGCTGATCCTCGCACCCCGTTTCAAGCCGGGCATCGCACAACCCCGACATCGCGTCTGTCGCCGCAGCGCATGCACACGGCGCAGGCCGTGCTCCGCTCAGCGCGGCTTGGGGCTTGCCGTTCGCGACTTGAGAAAGGCCAGTTCGGCCTGACGCTTCTTCAGCGCATCGTTGAGTTCAGCCAGCTGGCGCTCCAGCTCGGCCCGGGTCGCGCGCTCCATCTCAAGCGCAAGACGCCCCACACTGAGCTCCTCGGCAAGGCGCTGATTGTCCTGCTCCAGCGCCTGCACCTTGACCCCATGCGCCAGGTCGGTGTCGAGATACCACACCAGGCAGATCAGAAAAGTCAGCAAGGCTCCGCCAATCGCGGCCCCGATCACCAGCTTGCGCTGGTGCGCGGCAATACGGTCGCTGACGGCGTCCTCTCCCAGACGACGCGGGCGAAAACCGGCGAATCGGTTCACAGTGGCACTGCGTCAGGAGTTGTCGAGGTAACGCAGGGGATTGACGAAGGCCCCGTTGCGGAGCACTTCGAAGTGCAGGTGCGCGCCGGTCGAGCGGCCGGTCGAACCCACCGCGGCGATCCGCTGCGACGGCGTCACCACGTCGCCCACCTTCACGAACAGACGCGAACAGTGCGCATAGCGACTCACGAGCCCGTTACCGTGATCGATCTCGACCAGATAGCCGTACTCGCGGTGATAGCCGGAAAATACCACCCGACCGCCGGCACTGGCATGAATCGGGGTGCCCGCACGCGCCTGAAAATCGAGACCGGAATGAAACGCACTGCGCCCGTTGAACGGATCGACCCGGGTGCCAAATGACGAGTTGCGACGCCCGTTAGGCACCGGATTACGGCTCGGAAAGGCCATCTGCGCAAGGTCGAGTTCGGTGGCTGCACGATCGACCTCGAACAGCACGGCGCCCAGACGCTCAAGCTCGTATTCGAGATCGGTCAGGCCCGCGCCCTGGTCGTCGAATGCGGCCAGCGCGGCATCCGCCTGACCCGTACTGCCAAGCAGCGAAATCAGCGGTCCACCACTTGCGCCGACCGCTTTCCTGGCCGCTTCGGACTGCGTGGCAGCGGTCTTTCCGGCTTCCGCCGCCGGCGGCACTGCCTGTGTGGCCGCAGCGCTCTCGGCACCGGTGCCCTTGCCCTTCAGGACGCCCACCCGCTTGGCGAGTGTCAGCGCCTCGGATTCGAGCCGTGCAAGTTTTCCGGAGATCTCGCCCAGCCGATCGACCAGAAAACGGCCTTCGGGATGGTCCACACTCAGCGGAGAGGCAGGCGTGTCGACCTCGGCACGCCCCACACCGACGCCGAGCGCGAAAGCACCACCGGCCACTGCAAGCAGGGTTCCTGATGCAATCAGGATCAGGGCGCGCGAACTCAGCGTGCGGACACGCGAGCGGCTGAAGCGTCCCATGGAAAGAATGACCAGTGCCATCCCCTTCCTCCGATAAGTGCCCGCCAGCCTGAACGAATCCCGGCGTGCGGCCTGATAGTGGGGTGTGCCGACCGCAGTGGCGGTTACATCCCCGCACAACTGATTTGGTCAAACACAAAACAGCAGGAGTCTATCACTAAGTTCGGATAAGGAAAGCACTGCAGATTCTGGCAGCCGTAAACGCACAACGACGACCTGAGTCGCCGTTGTGCCTTGATGCCGAAGTACGCTTTACTTGGAAGCGTGCGTCGACAGGCTCAGCCAGGTCGAGACCACGGTGTCCGGGTTCAGCGAAATGGTCTGAATGCCTTCATCCATGAGCCACTCGGCAAAGTCGGCGTGGTCCGAAGGGCCCTGACCGCAGATGCCGACGTACTTGTCGAGACGATTGGCCGACTGGATCGCCATCGACAGCAGCGCCTTCACTGCTTCGTCGCGCTCGTCGAAGGCATGCGCCACCAGACCGGAGTCGCGGTCCAGGCCCAGGGTGAGCTGGGTCAGGTCGTTGGAGCCGATCGAGAAGCCGTCGAAGAACTCAAGGAACTTGTCAGCCAGCAGCGCGTTGGACGGGATCTCGCACATCATGATGAGCTTGAGATCGTTCACGCCACGCTTCAGACCATGCTCGGCGAGCAGATCCACCACGCCCGAAGCCTCTTCGAGGTTGCGCACGAACGGAATCATGATCTGGACGTTGGTCAGACCAAGCTCGTTGCGAACCTTGCGCATTGCGGCGCATTCCATCTCGAAGCAGTCACGGAAGGAGTGCGCGATGTAGCGCGACGCACCGCGGAAGCCCAGCATCGGGTTTTCTTCTTCCGGCTCGTAGATGTCGCCACCCAGCAGCTTGCGGTACTCGTTCGACTTGAAGTCGGACATGCGCACGATCACGGGCTTCGGATAGAAAGCCGCAGCAATCGTGGCCACACCTTCGACCAGCTTCTCGATGAAGAACTGCTTCGGCGTGGCGTAGCCGCGCGAACGGCGATTGATCTCGTCGCGCAGACTGGCCGGCACCTGGCCCAGTTCGAGAATGGCCTTCGGGTGAATGCCGATCATGTTGTTGATGACGAACTCGAGACGGGCCAGACCGACACCGCCGTTGGGGATCTGCGCGAACTCGAAGGCGAGTTCGGGGTTGCCCACGTTCATCATGATCTTCACCGGGATCTCGGGCAGATTGCCCATGTCGGTGGTGATGACCTCGAATTCGAGCTTGCCACGGTACACGTAGCCGGTATCGCCTTCGGCGCAGGACACGGTCACCGAGTCGCCTTCGGAAAGGATGTCGGTGGCGTTGCCACAACCCACGATGGCCGGAATGCCGAGCTCACGCGCGATGATCGCAGCGTGGCAGGTACGACCGCCACGGTTGGTGACGATGGCGCTGGCGCGCTTCATCACCGGCTCCCAGTTGGGATCGGTCATGTCCGTCACCAGGATGTCGCCAGCCTGGACGCGGTTCATTTCGGACGCATCCTTGACCACGCGCACGGTGCCGGCGCCGATCTTCTGACCGATGGCGCGGCCATGGGTCAGTGCCTTGCCGTACTGCTTGAGGCGGTACTTTTCCATCACGTGGCCGGAGGACTGGCTCTTCACCGTCTCGGGGCGTGCCTGGAGGATGTACAGCTTGCCGTCGACGCCGTCCTTGCCCCACTCGATATCCATCGGGCGGCCGTAGTGCTTTTCGATGACCACTGCGTAGCGCGCGAGTTCGAGCACGTCTTCGTCGGTCAGCGAGAAGCGGTTGCGATCGGCCTCGGGCACATCGATCGTGCGCACCGACTTGCCGGCTTCCTTCTTGTCCGCGAACACCATCTGGATGAGCTTGGAACCGAGGTTGCGGCGAACCACAGCCGGACGGCCCAGTGCCAGCATGGGCTTGTGTACGTAGAACTCGTCTGGGTTCACCGCACCCTGGACGACAGTCTCGCCCAGGCCGTAGGATGACGTGATGAAAACCACGTCCTTGAAGCCGGACTCGGTATCGATGGTGAACATGACGCCGGAAGCACCGGTATCCGAACGCACCATGCGCTGCACGCCAGCCGACAGCGCAACGTCGGCGTGTGCAAAATCCTTATGAACGCGATAGGCGATCGCGCGGTCGTTGTACAGGGAAGCAAACACTTCCTTCATGGCGTGCAGGATGTTCTCGTAGCCATGAATGTTGAGGAAGGTTTCCTGCTGACCGGCAAAGGATGCGTCGGGCAGGTCTTCCGCGGTCGCCGAAGAGCGAACGGCAAAGCTGCCCTCACCTTCAGAGGTAATCTTCTCGTAAGCCGCCTTGATCTCGGATTCGAGCTGAGCCGGGAACGGGGTATCGACGATCCACTGACGAATCTCGGCACCGACCTTGACCAGCGCATCGACGTCGTCGACGTTGAGGGCATCAAGTGCGGCATTGATCCGGTCAGCCAACCCGTTGTGAGCAAGGAACTCGCGATAGGCGTCGGCGGTGGTGGCAAAACCACCTGGAACGCGAACGCTCGAAGGCAGCTGGCTGATCATCTCGCCGAGCGAGGCGTTCTTTCCGCCGACCTTGTCGACATCGGTCATGCGAAGTTCTACGAAGGGAATGACGTAACGGCTCATGAGTGGCTTCCGGATTCCATGAAGTGACAGCAAAATGCGATTTTACAGAAAAATTGTGCTCTGCCGCACGGCAGGGTATGCCCTAATCACAATTTGACACATCAGAAAGAGCCATCGCACATGAGCAACCTTCCGAACCGGACAGTTTTTTTCATCTCCGACGGCACCGGCATCACCGCGGAAACACTGGGACACAGCCTGCTGGCACAGTTCCCGGACGCCCGTTTTCGCCAGGTCCGGATCCCATTTGTCGATGATCTCGACAAAGCGATTGAATGTGCAAGCCAGATTCGAGACGCATTTGTTACCGACGGCACGCGGCCAATCGTGTTCAGCACCTTGGTCAACCCCAAGACGGTCGAAGCCCTGCACAAGGCCGACGCCCTGTTTCTGGAGCTCTTCGACCGCTTCATCGGCCCGCTCGAGTCGGAACTCGGGCAGCGCTCGACCCACGCCGTCGGCCGCTTTCACGGCATTGCGGACAGCAACGACTACAAGAACCGCATCGAGGCGATCAACTTCGCGATGGCCCACGACGACGGCGTCTCGTCCGACGGCGAACTGGCCGAAGCCGATGTCATCCTGGTTGGTGTCTCCCGCTCGGGAAAAACACCCACCAGCCTTTACCTCGCCATGCAGTTCGGCGTGAAGGCTGCCAATTATCCGCTTATTCCGGAAGATTTCGAGCGCAACAAGCTCCCCGGCGAGCTTCATCGCTATCGCAGCAAGCTGTTCGGACTCACCATCGCACCCGAACGCCTGTCGCAGATCCGCCAGGAGCGCCGGCCCAACAGTCGCTATGCGTCGCACGACAACTGCACCTACGAAATTGACGCAGCGCAAAAACTGATGCGCCGCGAGAACATCCGCTGGCTCGACTCCACGACCAAGTCCATCGAGGAAATCTCGGCAACCATCCTGCAGACCGTCCGCCTCAACAAACCGGCATACTGAACCGGCTACGCTAGAATGGCTCAAAGTGTTCAAGAGCTCATCCGAACACATCATTGCCACACAGGACATGAGATGAAAAGACCGCGCATCAAGCGCCGCGGCGGCATTGGCCGCCTTGCTGAACAACTTGTCTGGCTCTCCACAGGCCTTGCCGAATCCGGCTGCCGGGTTGAGGACCACTACTGGGAGGAGCGGCTGACGAGTGCTATCGACACCATCCTGAGCAACGACGACGAAGATACGCTGAACAGCGCCCTCGACCGCCTGTTCGGGAGCGAAAGCCCGGGCTACGACGAACTTGCTGACCACATCGAATCGCGCTCGGAGTCGGCTGCAGGCGTCGCCCCGGAGCACGACATCCTGCTCATCGCAGCGCCCATCCTGGCATGGTCGCGGTTCAGCATCCCCGCCACGTCACTGTCCGCGTCGACGCTGGCAAACCTGCGGGTGCACCTGCAGGCGCACGTGCTTGCCTCGGATACGCAACTGGCGATTGCCGACTTCCTCTTCAGCCCCGACCAGTTGCCGCAGGGCTACTGCTCAACGGCCGGCTTTGCAGGACTGGCCGGGCGTGCCGCCATCAGCGGGCAGGACTTTCACATCGACACGGCCGGCATGCCGGAAACATCGCAGTTTCTGTCCGACACACGTTACCTGCTTGCTGCGGTTGCCGTGCGCAAGGGCGAAGCCCTGTTCCGCTGGCAGGAGCAGGATGGCAGTCGCGAACAGGCGCTCACCCAGTGGCGCAGCCAGGGCGGTGCCTGCCTCGCCCCGCTGATGCCGGGCTGCGTCCTCGAACTCGTGCTGCCCGAAGCCTACTTCAGCGCCTGCCGGGCGGCCGACAAGGCCAGCAGGCCCTACTCCATCCGCGCATCGGTCGCCTTCCTTGGTGCCGCGCTCGACGCCCCTGCCCCCAAGCTGCTGGCGGTGATTGCGCCGTTCCGTGACGAAGAGATCGAGGAATACCGCATCGGCTTCACCATGCACGGCCGCGAAGACGTGCTGCATGGCGTCGTATGGCCCCTGCTTGGTGCAGAGGATGAAACCATCGATGTGCCCGCTGAAATCGAAGCCGTGCTGCGCGAATGCGGCGTCGGCGAGGTGCGTTACCTCGACCACCGTTTCCCGCTGGAATACTGCGAGGACTGTGGCGCCCCGATGTACCCCTCGCCCGAAGGCGAGATCATGCACGCCGAGATGCCCGAAGAGCAGACCGAACACGTGCCGCGCCACCTGCACTGAGCGGGGCGCGCACAGGAGACAGACATGAGTCGAACAATCGAGAAATCCGACGCCGCCTGGCGCGAACTGCTGACGTCCATCCAGTACCACGTCGCGCGCGAGAAAGGCACGGAACGCGCCTTCACCGGGGAATACTGGAACACCTGGGACAAGGGCGAGTATCACTGCGTGTGCTGCGACGCACCGCTTTTTGCTTCCGAGCACAAGTTCGATGCCGGCTGCGGCTGGCCCAGCTTCTGGACTGCAGCCGAAGCGGAAAACGTCGAGTCTGCAGAGGACAACAGCCATTTCATGCGCAGGACCGAAGTGCTGTGCCATCAGTGCGGCGCCCACCTCGGGCATGTCTTCGAGGACGGCCCTCAGCCGACCGGCCTGCGCTACTGCATTAATTCAGCATCGATCCGCTTCATCCCCGAGGAAAAATCGGGAGACTGAGCGGACAAACCCTGCTTCGGGCCCTCAGGCCTGAAGCAGGAATTCGCGCACGACCGAAATCTGCGCCGGGTCCATCAGCATCGGTGCATGGCCGATGCCTTCAAATTCAACGATCCTTGCCTTGGGACCGCGAACTGCCATGGCCTCGAGGGTTTCGTGTTCCAGCAGATCGGACTCGGCCCCGCGCAGGGCCAGCGTCGGGCAGCGGACCCGCTCGTAGGTGTCCCACATGTCGATGTCCATCACGATCGGAAGCTGGCGGAAAGCTTCGCCGATGCCCGGGTCATAGATCATTGCAAATCCATCGGCGACCGGTCTCACGGTGTATTGAGTCAGGTGGCGCCACTGCGCATCCGTCAGCGGCCCAAATGGGGCGCTGACCTCACGCACGTAGGCCTCGGCGGCCTCCATCGACGGAAAGACCGGTGCGGTGCCCACATAGGGTCCGATCCGGCGCAGGGACACCGCGGTGATCACCGGGCCCACATCATTGAGCACGAGCCGGCTGATCGGCGAATGCGGCTGAGCGGCGATCAGCATGCCGATAATGCCCCCCATCGAGGTTCCCACCCAATGCACCTTCTCGACATTGAGCCGGGCGATGAGCGTGATCATGTCGGCCACATAGAGCGGAAAGCCGTAGTCCGACTTGACCCCGAGCCAGTCACTGCGACCGCGCCCTACGACATCCGGGCAGATCACGCGGTACTCGTCCGAGAGCGCGATCGCGAGATCATCGAAGTCGCGCCCGTTTCGCGTCAGGCCGTGCGCACAGATCACGACCCGCGGGTTGTCGCGGTCGCCCCACTCCGTGTAAGCCATGCGATGCAGGCCATGCGGACCGATGCATTGAACCGAGCCTTCACGCAGCCCGCGGTAGGGCCGAACCGGCGCGGGAGGCGCCTTGAACAGATTGCGCAGGTTGTCGAGCAGGCTCATTGCGTGGGCACCGGTAATCAGAATGGTTCGAGTCTAGCACCATCCATGCCAGTCCACGATTCATCCAGCGGGCACCATGAAGCCCTTCGGATTCAAGCCATGGCCGAGCGCGCAGCACGCATCGATCAGCCCGGATCAAGCCTCAGCACCGAACCCTCGGTTTCCTCCAGCAGCCACAACTTGCCGTCCGGCCCCTGACGAACATCCCGGATACGGCGTCCGACATCCTCCAGCAGCCGTTCGGCCTCGCGCACCTTGCCGCCCTCCTCGCTCATTCGCGCCAGCAGGCGGAACTTGAGCGCCCCCACGAACAGGTTGCCCTGCCATCCCGGATAGACGTTGCCGGTGTAGAAGCTCATGCCCGATGGCGCAATCGAGGGCGTCCACTGGTGGCGAGGCGGCTCGACATCGGCCCGCTCCGTGCCCTCGCCGATGCGCGTACCGATGACATACTCCCGGCCATAGGTAATCACCGGCCAGCCGTAGTTGCGCCCGGGCAGAATCTCGTTGATCTCGTCGCCCCCCTGCGGTCCGTGCTCATGCGCCCAGAGCGTGCCGGTCAGCGGATGCAGCGCGGCACCCTGAACGTTGCGATGGCCATAGGACCAGATCTCCGGCAGCACCCCCGCATTGCCGACAAAGGGATTGTCCGGCGGCACCGAACCATCGGGCCGGATGCGCACAATTTTCCCCATGTGACTGTCCAGATCCTGCGCACGGTCACGGAAACTGTAGCGGTCGCCCAGCGTGACGAAGAGATTGCCGTCGCGCCCGAAAACCAGTCGTGAGCCCCAGTGGTGGCCGCCCGACGGGGACTCGTTCTGTGCAAAGATGATCTTCACTTCACTCAGCTTCAGCGCATCGCTGTCCAGCACTGCACGCGCCACGGCGGTGCGTGCCCCGTCCCGCGTGGGCTGTGCAAAGGAGAAGAAGATCGTGCGGTCCGTTGCAAACGCCGGACTGAGCACAACATCAAGCAGGCCGCCCTGTCCGCGCGAGTGCACATCGGGCACGCCCGCGATCGGCGCAGACACCGTGCCGTGTGGCGACACGATGCGCATGCGCCCCGGGCGCTCGGTCACCAGCATGCGGCCATCCGGCAGAAAGGCCAGAGACCAGGGCGTCTCAAGCCCGCTTGCCACTACCGTGACCCGTACCGGGCTCGCTGCCTGGGTCATGCCGACCACCAGCAACAGCACCATCGACAGCAGCCCGCTTCTCAGCCACCCGCTCACGCCGGACACACATCGTTTTCCAGCCATCTTCAACCTCCCGATTCGGGCGTTCGCCCATGGCTTCACCTAGATCTGAGGCAGCAGCCCGCGGAAATCGTTCGCAGCCCGGACACGCCCCCTCACACGTCATGTCGAACCCTACAAACGACGATCAACTGCTTTGAAAATGCTACCATTTGCGCCATGCAGGAGAGCAAATGCTGACAAACGACAAACCCGGCCCGAGCACACCGGAACCTCATCACGGCGGCACCGAAGGCCGGTCGGCGGAGCGCGTCGACCGTCGCGGCATCCAGTCGATCGAGGTCGGCGGCACCTTGCTGCAGGCGCTGGTGCGAAACGGCACCCCGATGATGCTCAAGGACCTTGCGCGCGAGGCCGGCATGCCGCCGGCAAAGGCCCACCCCTACCTGGTGAGCTTCGGCAAGCTCGGACTCATCGAACAGGATCCCGTCACCGGCCGCTACGGCCTGGGGCCGTTCTCCCTGCAGATGGGCCTGACCGCACTGCACGCGCTCGACCCGCTCAAGGCGGCGATGCCCGAAATCGCCAAGCTGGCCGATGACATCCAGCTCAACGTGGCGATCGCGGTATGGGGCAATCGTGGCCCCACCATCATCCGCATCGAAGAGTGCCACCGCCCGATCCATATCAACATGCGTCCGGGCACCGTGATGACGCCGCTGATGCTCACGGCCACCGGCCGCGTCTTTGCCGCCTTCCTGCCCGATCGCATCACCCGCCCGCTGGTGGACGAAGAGCTGTCGCAACTTGCTGCGGGCGAACAGCCGGCGCTCAAGATGTCAAAGCGTCATATCGACGAGATCCTGAGCGATGTGCGCAAACATGGCATCGCACGCGCCCTCGGCCACCCGATCCCGGGCATCAACGCCTTCTGCGCCCCGGTGTTCGACAACAGCGGCGCACTTTCGCTGGCCATTACCGCGATGGGCCCCGCAGGCGCCTTCGACACCGACTGGAACGGCAGCACCGCCACCAAGGTGCGTGCCTGCGCCCGCGAGATTTCCGGCCGCCTGGGCAATATCTCGGGCGCGGGCTGAATACGACGGGGCAGTCACGGCCCCGGCTGCACCTCACTCGGCGTCGGACTGATTCCCCGGCGCCGCGAGGCGGAAGGCTTCGAGGTCTTCGCAGCGTTCGGCAATGCGGCTGATTACCGGCAGCGCGTCCATCCGGCAATTGAAGCGACGCGCATTGAACACCTGCGGCACCAGACAGCAATCTGCCAGCGTGGGCGTGTCCCCATGGCAGAACGCACCGGTACGCTCGTCGACCGCGAGCATTGCTTCGACCGCGGTAAGCCCCAGTTCGATCCAGTGCCGATACCACGCGCTCTTCTGCTCGTCACTCGCGCCCAGGTCGCGCCCGAGGTACTGCAGCACGCGCAGGTTGTTGAGCGGATGAATGTCGCAGGCAATGGCCTGCGCAATCGCGCGGATACGGGCGCGGTCGACTGGCGTCCCGGGCAGCAGCGCCGGCTCGGGGTGGGTTTCATCCAGGTACTCGATGATCGCCATCGACTGGGTCATCACCCGGCCCCCTTCCACGAGCGCGGGCACCAGGGCTGCGGGATTGACCGCCAGATAGTCTTCCTGCCTGTGCTCGCCGCCGGTGCGGGTCAGGTGGACGGGTATCGACTCGTAGTCCAGCCCCTTGAGATTGAGGGCAATACGCACGCGATAGGCCGCCGAACTGCGGAAGTAGGTATAGAGCTTCATGGTGTCTCCTGTGTTAACCAGGCAACGCGCCACCCCGAGCATACGCAGCATGACCCGGCCGGTTCAAGACCGGGCCCTGTGCTGAGGGCGGTTACGCCCGTGCAGCACGCGGCGACCGGGGCCTAGCCCGGATCAGCGCTTGTACTTCTCGATCAGGCTCTTCGCGCTGTCGAGCATGGCCTGCCCGGGGTAACCCTTGCCGTTCATCTCATCGACCCACTCTGCCGCCAGCTTGTCGCCTTCCTTGCGCCACGACGCCAGCTCCGACGCTGGAATGGTGTTGAACACGTTACCGTGATCAACCGCCTGCTGACGTGCAGCCGGCGCGGACTCATCCCACACGCGACCGATCTGGGCCGAGAAATCAGCACCGGCGTTATTGTCGATCACCTTCTTCAGGTCCGCCGGCAGACTGTCGTACTTTGCCTTGTTCATCGCGATGACAAACACCGCCGTGTACAGGGCCGGTTCGGCAGGATCGGTTTCGGTGTGATACTTCGTGAGCTCCTGCAGCTTCATCGTGGGAATCACCTCCCACGGCAGGACGTAGCCGTCGATCACGCCCTTGGACATCGACTCGGTAACCGCGGGCAGCGGCATTGCGACGGGCGCGGCACCGAAAGCGGCCAGCATCTTGTTGGTAAGCCGGGTGGGCGCGCGCATCTTCAGCCCGTTGAAGTCGGCCATCGTGCTGATCTGCCTGTTGCCATGCACGTAGCCGTTGTCATGCACGTGAAAGGCCAGCGGCTTGACCCGCGCAAAATCCTTCTTGCCGTAGGTCTCGACGTATTCCCAAAGCGCACGGCTGGTCGACTCGGCCGAACGCGACATGAAGGGGAGCTCGAACGCCTCGACCGACGGGAACCGCCCCGCGGTATAGCCGGGCAGGGTCCACACGATGTCGGCCACGCCATCGGTCGCCTGCTGGATCAGCTGCGGCGGCGTGCCGCCAAGCTGCATCGAGGGATAGATCTGACATTTGAGCCGGTTCGCGGACTCCTTGGCGATCTTCTCGCACCAGGGCAGCAACACCTTTTGCTGCGACAGGGCCGCCGACGGCCAGAAGTGCGCCACCTTGAGCGTGATCTCCTGCGCACCGGCCAGCGTGGCGCCCAGCGCAAGTGCAGCGCCAAACGCTGCGTTCACGAAATGTCGGGTCTTCATGCGTGTCTCCGTTCTTTCTTATAAGCCTGGGTCGTACGCCGCCCGCGTCGGCGGGTGGATGCTGCTGACGAGCGCTCAGCCGGCTGGCGTCGCGACCGTGTTCTCGATGGCACCGAAGATGCTGCGCCCGTCGCCGTCGAACATCTCGATGCGAACCCTGTCACCGGCGCGCATGAAGGGCGTCACCGCCTTGCCCTGCTCGATGGTTTCATAAGTCCGCACTTCTGCCAGGCAGCAATATCCAACGCCGCCATTCTCGACCGACGAGCCCCACAGGTTGCCCTGCTTGTTGGACACCGTGCCGGAGCCGACGATGGTACCGGCCTCCAGCTGACGTGTCTTGGCGGCATGCGCCACCAGTTGCGCCAGGCTGAATGTCATGTCGATGCCCGCGTTCGGATGACCGAAGCGTTTCTCGTTGAGGTCGACCACCAGCGGCAGATGCACCTTGGCATCGCGCCACGCCACACCGAGCTCGTCCGGCGTGACCGCTACCGGGCTGAAGGCGCTTGACGGCTTGCTCTGGAAGAAGCCGAATCCCTTCGCCAGCTCGTTGGGGATCAGGTTGCGCAACGATACGTCATTGACCAGCATCAGCAGCCGGATGGCCTTTCCCGCCACCTCTGGGCTCGCGCCCATCGGCACGTCGCCGGTCACCACGGTCACTTCAGCCTCGAAGTCGATGCCCCAGCTTTCATCTGCCACCACCTTGTCGCGCGGGCCGATGAAGCTGTCCGAGCCGCCCTGGTACATCAGCGGATCGGTGTAGAAGGACGCCGGCACTTCGGAGTTGCGCGCCTTGCGCACCAGTTCGACGTGGTTGATGTAAGCCGACCCGTCGGCCCACTGATAGGCGCGCGGCAGCGGCGAATGGCAGTGCACCGGGTCGAAGGGGATCGCGTGGCGCGCATGGCCGGCGTTGAGCATGTCGTAGACGAGCTCGAGCTCGGCCACCACGTTATCCCAGTCATCAAGCGCCGCCTGCAGGGTTTTGGCGATACCGCCCACGGTCTGGCAGATGCTCAGGTCGCGGCTGACAACGACGAGCGTGCCGTCACGGCCGCCATGCTTGAGGGTAGCGAGCTTCAATTGAACATCTCCTTGTGACGGCCGTCATGCATCCATGCGGCGTGCTTGGGCGCCTTCTTGGTCTTTGCCCATTCTTCGAGCATGTCCCACTTTACCTTGTCGAGCGCTTCGAGCATCTTCGGGCTGCCAGTGTTGCACGCCAGCTCAAGGCGGTGGCCGTTCGGATCGAAGAAATAGATCGACTGGAACAGGGCGTGATCGGTGGGGCCGATGACCTCGATCCCCGCCGCTTCGAGCCGCGCCTTGGCCGCCATCAGCACCTCCATCGACTCAACCTCCATCGCCAGATGCTGGGTCCAGGCCGGAGTGTTCTCGTCGCGTCCCATCGGCGCCCGCGTGGGCAGCTCGAAAAAGGCCAGCACGTTGCCCATGCCCGCATCCATGAAGATGTGCATGTAGGGGTCGGCCTCGCCAGTGGAGGGCACGGCGTCCTCGGCAATCGACAGCACCAGCTTCATGTCGAGGTTCTTCTCGTACCAGCGCGCGGTTTCGAGTGCGTCCTTGCAGCGGTAAGCGACGTGGTGAATCTTCTTGATCATGATGGATGTCTCCTGCTTGCGTGTGGCTCAGACGCCTTCGCGGGCGATCTTCATCGCCTCGCGCAGCACCGATATGTCGCCGATGTGATTCGACAGCAACAGGATCAGGCGGGCGTTGACTGCGGCGCTCTGTTCGTCGGTGAGGTCGCGGTGGGTTTCGATCAGGGCTTCGTAGAAGTCGTCGCCAGGTGAGAAGGCACGGAAGTAGCGTTTGCCGGGTTCGTGCAGATTGCTTTGTGTATTCAGGGCCATGGTCTGCTCCTTCAGGCGTTGCAGCTTGCTTTGGCGACGGCTGCGCGCACTTTCGCCACATCGAGGGCGCGCCAGCGCGCGGCCACGTGTTGATCGGGACGGGCCAGAATGCTCGCACCGGGGCTGAGGTCGTAACGTTCGCGGATACGCCCCTTGGTGTCGATCAGGGTTTTCAGCCCTGCCGGTGCCGTGCCGCGCTCGGCCACCACAAGGGCCTCGACCGCAATCGGTGCATCTACCAGTGCAGCAAGCGCCTGCACCGTTGCAGCATCCAGCGCGGACGCATCCGGCACGTAATGCAGCAGCTTGAAGCCGTTACCGAGCACCCCGAGCAACCACTGCGCGCCGCCTGCGGTCTCGATCGGTGCGTCGTCCATCGATGCGCCCGGCACCATGTCGCCGGCAAACTCGTCACTGTCCGGGGTATTTAGCCGCGATTCCGTATAGAAGCTCGGCACCGACAGACGCCCCGAATTGACCAGCGCACGCGCAAACGGATAGTGCTCGGCCAGACCCAGCACCGCGTTGCGGAAGGTCTTGCTGACGGCGCTCTTGGGGGTGATGAAGTCGGTCGAGCGCGTCGAGTTCATCAGGTTCTCGTCGGCGGCGAATACACGCTCGTCGCTGTAGGTGTCGAGCAGATCGGGCGGTGCCTTGCCATCCATCACCAGTTTGAGCTTCCACGCCAGGTTGTCCGCATCCTGAATGCCGGAGTTGGCGCCACGCGCTCCGAAGGGCGACACCTGGTGCGCCGCATCGCCGACGAAGAGCACGCGCCCGTGGTTGAAGCGGTTCATGCGTCGGCACTGGAAGGTATACACGCTGACCCATTCCAGTTCGAACTCGCGCTCGTCACCGAGCATCGCCTTGATGCGCGGGATGACGTTCTCGGGCTTTTTCTCTTCTTCCGGGTCGGCCTGCCAGCCGAGCTGGAAGTCGATGCGCCACACGTTGTCAGCCTGGCGGTGCAGCAGCACCGACTGGTTGGGGTGAAACGGCGGGTCGAACCAGAACCAGCGCTCGGCGGGATACTCGGCCTTCATCACCACGTCCGCGATCAGGAAGCGGTCCATGAAGATCTTGCCGTCGATGTCCAGCCCCATCATCGTGCGGATCGGGCTGCGTGCGCCGTCAGCGACCACCAGCCAGTCGGTACTCAGGGTGTAGGCGCCATCGGGCGTTTCCACCCGCAGCGAGGCCTTGCCCTCGTCCTGCGTCAGCGCAATCACGGTGTTCTTGAAGCGCATCTCGAGATTGGGCAACTGCTGAGCGCGCCTGACCAGGTAATCCTCGAGGTAGTACTGCTGCAGGTTGATCATGCCCGGGCGGTGGTGGTCCGGCTGCGGGCACAGGTTGAAGTTGAACACTTCCTCTTCGCGGAAGAAGGTGCGGCCCACGTTCCACGACACCCCCTTCTGCACCATCTCTTCGCCGCAACCGAGGCGGTCGAGCACTTCGAGCGCGCGCTTGGCATAGCACACCCCGCGCGAGCCGAAAGACACGGTGTCGTCGTTATCCAGCAGCAACACGTCGCAGCCCTGCTGCGCGAGGTCGATGGCGGTCGTCAGGCCAACCGGACCGGCGCCGACCACAACAACCGGATAGTGCCCGTCGCGCCCCTCGCTGATCTCGGGCGGACGTCGATAGTCGAATTTCGGGTATGAGAACGTGCTTGGCACGGCTGTCTCCTCCAGGTCTGTCAATGAGACGCGGCGCCGCCCATCTGCGGGGCGTGTCGCCGGATGCTGTCGATACTCTGTTGTAGTACGAGCTTGCGGGCGCAGCTCACGCCCGGCAAAGCATCACTCCTGCAGCGCGTGCCACATCTGCTGGTCGCGCTCGGCGGTCCAGATGCGCGGATCACGAATGCCGCTGGCTTCGTCATGCGCGCGGGTCACGTCGAAGGGCAGGCAATGCTCGTAGATGAAGACCTGGCCGAACTTCGGATCCATGTTGGCCCGTGCATGCGCCATCGTGCCCTTCAGATCCAGACCCTTCGCCACCGCTTCCTGCGCGCTGCGATACAGCGTCGAGACGAAATCGCGGGTGTAGGCCAGGCCTTCCTGCACACGCTGCGGGCTGAGCAGCGCGGGGCCACGGCCCGGCACCAGCTTGTCGAAGTTCATCGCAGCGAGGTTGTCCAGCGTCTGTGGCCAGTCGGCCAGGTAGGCGTCGCCGGTATAACAGGCGGCATCGGCCTCGACCAGATCGCCGGAGAAGCAGATGTTCTGCGACGGCAGATAGACAATGGTGTCGCCCTTGGTGTGACCACGACCAACCTGCTTGATCTTCACCTCGAGCTTGCCCATCCACAGCGTCATTTCGCCCTGGAAGGTCATCGTCGGCCAGGTCAGGCCGGGCACGCTCTCGACCGCGTTGAACAGGCGCGGGAAACGCCCGATCTCCGAATCCATGTCCTGCTGGCCACGCTCAACGATCAGGTCGTAGGTGTCCTGGCTGGCAATGATCTGCTCCAGGCCTTCGTTCTTGTAGCCCGAAGCGCCCAGCACACGTACCGCGTGATAGTGGGTGAGCACCACGTACTTGATCGGCTTGTCGGTGAGTTCGCGCACCTTGGCGATCACCTCCTGAGCCATCACCGGAGTCGCGGTCGCGTCGATGATCATCACCGAATCGTCACCGATGATGATGCCGGTGTTCGGATCACCCTCGGCGGTATAGGCGTAGGCATTCTCGGACAGCTTGTCGAAACTGACCTGCTTCACTTCGAGGTCAGCCTGGGAAGCAAAAACCTTGGTGTTCATTGTTGTCGTCTCCTGATTGGGTGGATGGGTGCATCGTAGTTGATGATTTGTTAATGGTCAATACGTTCGCCAATAGCAAATTTCACGACACACACCCAACAGCGTCCGACACCCACCGCGCGCACGTGGCCGATAATTCCAAATTGGTAGCACAACCCATCTTGGTTATGATTCTGCGATTACATCAAGAGAACCACCGTGAGCCAGACCGACCGCATCGTGAGCATTCGACGCCTGTTCTCGGAACGGCGCCTGGTATCCCGGGCCATGCTGCTCGAAACGCTGGAGGTGTCGCTCGCCACCCTTAAGCGCGACCTCGCCTTCCTGCGCAACAACATGAACACCCCGATCGTGTTCGACCACGAGCACGCCGCCTACCGGATCGACCCCACCCAGACCACCGGCGCTCAGTTCGAGCTCCCCGGCATGTGGTTCAGCGACAAGGAGATCCACGCGCTGCTCACCATGCAGCACCTGCTCGCCAACCTCGACCCCGGCGGCCTGCTCGCCCCCCACGTCGCCCCGCTCATCGAACGCCTCAACAAACTGCTCGGCGCCGCCGACAACCCCGCCGACGAAATCCGCCGCCGCGTGCTCATCGTCGGCATCGGCAAGCGCAGCATGAAGCTCGCCCACTTCGAAAACATCGGCGCCGCCCTGCTCCGCCGCAAGCGTCTGCGCATCCGCTACTACGCCCGCGGCAAGGACGAAGAGAACGAACGCGAGATCTCGCCGCAGCGGCTCGTTCATTACCGCGAGAACTGGTACCTCGACGCCTGGTGCCACCTGCGCGGCGCCCTGCGCAATTTCGCTGTGGACAGCATTCGCAGCGTCAACCTGCTCGACCGCGCAGCCGACGACATCCCCAGCAAGACCCTCGACACCGTGCTCGGCCCCGGCTACGGCATCTTCGCCGGCGACCAGCTGCAATGGGCGCGACTGCGCTTCAGCGCGGAACGCTCAAGGTGGGTCGCGAGCGAACACTGGCACCCAGACCAGCGCGGCACGTTTGAAGCGGACGGACGCTACGTGCTGGAAGTGCCGTATGCCGATCATCGGGAGCTGATGATGGATGTGCTCAAGCACGGGCGGCACTGCGAGGTGCTGGGGCCGGAGGGGCTGCGGGCGCAGGTCCGCACAGAGATCGCGGCAATGATCGCAGCCGCAGAAGAGCCGCCCTCTGGCTCACTCCATGAGCCTGAGTATGTACAAGATATCGCCAGTCTTGATCAACCCGGAGACTGAAGAATGCAAGTTCTAACGCCTTCAGACCTGAAGACCATCCTGCACTCGAAACGAGCCAACCTCTACTACCTCGAGCATTGCCGGGTTCTGGTCAATGGCGGGCGGGTTGAATACGTTACCGACGAAGGAAAGCAGTCTCTTTACTGGAACATTCCGATTGCCAACACAACGACCATTCTGCTCGGCACCGGCACCTCGGTGACTCAAGCCGCCATGCGCGAACTGGCCAAGGCTGGCGTCATGGTTGGTTTCTGCGGTAGTGGAGGCACCCCGCTGTTCAGTGCCAATGAAGTCGACTTTGAGGTTGCGTGGTTCTCCCCTCAAAGCGAATACCGCCCAACGGAATACCTTCAGCACTGGGTGGGTTTCTGGTTTGATGATCGACTCCGCCTCGACGCTGCCAAGGCCATTCAGCGGGCAAGACTCGCTCGCATTGCGGCGCACTGGACAAACAACCGCCGCCTGGCCGAGGCGGATTTCATCATTCCGGCAGAACGCCTCACGAATGCGCTCGAAGCATCACTCCGCGAGATAGACCGTGCGCCAGACAATACCGCGCTACTTACGGAAGAGGCTCGCCTCACCAAGAAGCTGTTCAAACTCGCTTGCGACGCAAGCAACTATGGAGACTTTACCCGCGCAAAGGGTGGCAGCGGGGGCGACCCGGCCAACCGATTCCTCGACCACGGCAACTATTTGGCCTATGGCCTGGGCGCCACGGCAACCTGGGTGCTCGGTCTCCCTCATGGCCTTGCAGTGCTTCACGGAAAGACGCGCCGAGGCGGGCTGGTGTTCGACGCCGCAGACCTCGTCAAAGACGCGGTCATCCTGCCCCAGGCATTCGTCTCTGCAATGCGCGGAGACAGCGAACAGGAATTCCGGGAGAGCTGCATCGAAGCGCTCGTTCAGACCGAGTCGCTCGACTTCATGATCGACTCGCTCAAGGCCATTGCCACCAGCATCGGTAGTGCCTCCAAATGAACGTGCTACTTGTTTCCCAGTGCAGCAAGAATGCACTCACTGAAACCCGGCGCGTTCTTGATCAGTTCGCCGAGCGTCGCGGCGAGCGAACCTGGCAGACACCCATCACGCAGGCAGGCCTGGAAACCCTCCACCGGTTACTCCGCAAGACTGCGCGCAAGAACACGGCCGTCGCCTGCCACTGGATCCGCGGAAAGGACCACAGCGAGTTGCTGTGGATTGTCGGTGATGCACGACAGTTCAACGAGCAAGGGGCAACGCCGACCAACATGACGCGGCGCAACGTGCTGCGGGCGGAATCGGAGAACGACTGGCACAGCCTCACCCGCATCCACTTGCTCACCTCGCTCGCTGCACTCTTGCACGATCTGGGAAAGGCGTGCCTCGCTTTTCAGCAACGACTGACTGCGAAAGGGCCGGTCGAGCGCAACCTCTATCGCCACGAATGGGTATCGCTGCGCCTGTTTCAGGCTTTCGTAGGCGATAGTTCAGACGCCGAATGGCTGGAACGGCTCATTGCGCCGTCGGCGGACGACGACCAAAGCTGGACCACGCGCGTGCTCCGCGACGGACTCGATGCCGCTGCGCAGAACAGCAAGCCATTTGCCGTTCTTCCACCACTGGCAAAGGTCGTCGCTTGGCTGGTACTGACCCATCACCGCCTGCCGGTCATGCCGACCAGGGACAACAACGGCAAGTGGAAGTGGCTGGGTGCGCGCGTAGCCGATCTGAACGCCGCCCAACTGGACAGCCTCCTGGAAAAGGTGGATGCGAACTGGAACGAACTTGCAGATGGCGCAAACAAGGACGCGACCCAAGCCTATTGGAAGTTTCCGCACGGTCTACCTGTCACGACCGATGCCTGGCGCAAACGGGCTTCACGTGTGGCAAGCCGACTGCTGGCAATCGGGCAAAGCGCGGATGTTCGCGACTGCCTGGACGACCCCTATGTGATGCATCTCGGCCGACTCAGCCTGATGCTGGCGGATCACCATTACTCCAGCCTCACCGACCTCGCAGCACGCAGCGACCTCAATCCGGGCTATCCGCTATTCGCAAACACCGACCGCAAAACCGGCACGTTCAACCAGACCCTTGACGAACATCTGCTCGGCGTCGCCAGGCACGCCGGCATGGTCGCACACGCGCTGCCCGGATTCGAGCATCACCTTCCCCGACTGGTCCGTCACAAGGGTTTGCGCAGGCGCAGCGCCGATGCCCGCTTCCGCTGGCAGGATCGTGCAGCCGACCTGGCCGAGGCAATGCGCGAGTCCGCTTTCCGACACGGCGCGTTCATCGTCAACATGGCCTCCACCGGCTGCGGCAAGACGCTTGCCAACGCACGAATCATGAACGCATTGGCCGACCCGTCCCACGGAATGCGCTGCGCCTTCGCCCTTGGCCTGCGCGCCCTCACGCTACAGACCGGCCGCGCCTTCCGCGACGAACTCCAGCTATCGGACGAAGCGCTGGCAATTCGGGTTGGTGGTGCAGCCAACCGCGAGCTGTTCGAACATTACGAACAGCTCGCCGAGCAAAGCGGATCGGCTTCCTCCCAGTCCTTGCTGCCAGAAGACGCGGGCGTAGTCTATGAGGGCAACACGGCACATCCGTTACTGCAGCGCTTGTCCCACGACCCGCGCATCCAAGCCCTGCTCGCCGCACCGCTGCTCGTCTGCACCATCGACCACCTGACCCCAGCGACCGAAAGCCAGCGCGGCGGCGGCCAGATCGCGCCAATGTTGCGCCTGATGAGCGGCGATCTGGTGCTGGACGAACCCGACGACTTCGACATCGACGACCTGCCTGCTCTCGACCGCCTGGTGCATTGGGCCGGCCTGCTCGGTAGCCGCGTGCTGCTGTCTTCTGCGACCCTGCCGCCGGCGCTGGTGCAAGGCCTGTTCGAGGCCTATCTCGACGGACGGCGCTGGTTTCAGCGCAATCGAGGAGAACGACCCGGCGCCATGCCGGAGGTGTGTTGCATGTGGGTAGACGAGTTCGACCAGACGCATCACACCTGTACCGACAGCAATGTATTCGCCGCGCAGCAACTTGATTTCGCCCGGCGTCGCCATGCACGTCTCGCCAAAGAAGCGGCAAGGAGACGCGCCGAACTCCTGCAGCTTCCGCTCGCGGGCAAGCCGCGCGACGCGCTGCGTCCAACACTGGCCGCAACCATGCGCGAGGCGGCGCTAAGCCTGCACGCCACGCACCACTCCATTGATTCTCAGTCGGGCAAACGGGTCAGCTTCGGGCTGGTCCGAATCGCTAATATCGACCCGCTGATCGACGTTGCACTCGCCCTCTACACGCTTGGCGCACCGGACAACATCCGGATTCACCTGTGCACCTATCACTCGCAGTATCCACTGCTGATCCGCTCGGCAATCGAACACCGCCTGGACGCCGCACTCAACCGCCGCACTCCCGACGCCGTCTTTGCGTTACCGGAAATCCGAAGCCGGCTCGACACCAACCCGGAAACCGACCATCTCTTCATCGTGCTCGGTAGCCCGGTCACTGAAGTCGGACGTGACCACGATTACGACTGGGCCGTGGTCGAGCCATCGTCAATGCGCTCACTGATCCAGCTCGCCGGCCGCGTCCGCCGACATCGCCCCGGCACGGTGGCGGCACCGAACATGATGGTGCTCGAGAGCAACCTGCGCCACTTCGAACACCCGGGCGAGCCGGCCTACTGCAAACCCGGATTCGAGACCCCGGAACCCCGCTTCAAGCTACAGTCCCATTGGCTCACGGACCTGCTTGAGGCCGAACACCGCGACATCATCGACGCCCGCCCGAGAATCTTGCCCAAACCGGATGAAGCGCTACTGCCGACGGCGAGACTGGTGGACCTCGAACACGCTCGCATACAGTTTCAGATGCGCCCGCAAACCGGCGAGGCCGAACTCAGCGACTATCAGCGGCGCAAGGGTGCCCGCCCGGTTCCGCCGATCAATGCCACCACCCATTGGCTTCGATCCGGCGTTTCACTGACGGCAGTTCTACCCCAGCAGCAACCCTTCCGCCATGACCCGCTACCAAAAGTGGACGTCATCCTGCTACCGAACGAAGACGATGAGGACTACGCGCTCTTCCGTGTCGCGCCCGGCCAGGACCGCTATCGCAAGCTGTACGTGAAGATCGAGGACAGCATGAACTGTCGCATTGACGATGAGCAGCTTACCGGCACGCGCATCACCCCCTGGGGCGTGACCGACTACATGACGGAACTGGTCGCGCTGGCCGAAGAACGAGACATGACGCTGGAAACATGTGCCGAACGCTATGGCACTGTGACACTACCCACGCACCCACACGGCTGGCGGTTTCATCCTGCGTTGGGTTTCACGAGGAATCGCTGATGGCTGCAACGCCACCCTGCAAGCGCTCATTGAGCGTCAAATTCCCCGGCCGACTGCAAGAGTCTCGGCAATTTTCCTGCAAGTTCAGGAACGGCGTCATGGACCGTATCCCATACAACCTTGATATCGAGTTCGAAGTAACCGTGGGCAATCCGGTTGCGCATACCCCGCATCGCTGCCCACGGAATCTCCGGGTGCGCTGCAGAGAAGTCCGGTGTGCTCTCGGTGATTCGCGACGCCACTTCGCCAATCAACAGCAGATTCAGAACCACCGCCTGCTGGGTTCGCTTGTCATGTTCAAAGGCCTCAAAGTCGAGCCCGTCAATGTAACTGCATGCATTGCCCGCAGCTTCGCGCATTTGCTCGATCCAGAGCGTGAGACGCGCCGTGTTGTTCATAGGGGGCGAGCTTCGCCAATCACTTGCGCACGAATCCGGGCGGGCAAATCGCCAGGCGTAACCACATCAACGCTTACGCCCAGCATGTCTTCAAGCTCCACCTGCAGCCCCCCAAGGTCGAACAGGGTCGTTCCAGGCTGCGGATCAACCAGAAGATCAAGGTCACTGCCGTCCTTGTCCGTTCCATGCAGAACGGAACCAAACACTCGCGGATTACGCACATGGAAACGTGCGGCTGTATCGCGGACCGACTGCTCGCGATGCCGAAGTGCGTCCGACGGTTTCATGGTTCACCTTTGAACTGAGTAAGCCACAACATTTGAACAAGGGGAGGAATGGAATGCAATCACATTCGAGCATCTATCTCACTGATACGGGAAACGCGTGATGACCTCACCCACCGAACGCCGGGTCGCTTTCCGCAATGCCATCGAGCACTTCCTAAAGGAGCGCCTCGTCGCAAAGCTGGACAAGCTGCCGCCCGGCGACCCGAAACGTGACGAACTGACTGCCCAGCACGCTCGCGAGACCTGGCTCGCCGACGCCGCGAGGCGCGTGGCGCAGATCCAGATCGTCACCCACACCCTCAAACCCATCCACCCAGACGCCCGCGGCACCAACCTATTCCGCGAACCCCGCGAGTTGCCTGCGCACCGGGAAGTCGGCAGCCACGTTCTGGGACAGAACTTTAGCAGCGACGTGGTGGGCAACGCAGCCGCGCTCGACGTTTTCAAGCTGCTGAAACTGCCAGTCGAAGGCCGCCCCTTGCTCGCCTGGATGCAGGAAGGCGACGCTGATCTGATCGCAGCACTCAGCGACGACGCCGACCAGGCAGGCGAATGGCTGACCGCTTTCACCGGCATCACTGCTCCTCGTAGCGCCACGCCAAGTTCGCACACCCTGGCCAAGCAGCTCTACTGGCTGGCGGGTAAAGACCCTGCGGACAACGCTCAGTATCACCTGCTCGCCCCCCTTTATTCGAGCGCGCTGGCCCACTCGGTCTTCCAGACCATCAACGAGGACCGCTTCGGCGAGGCCGGCAAGCTCGCGCGACAGGCGCGCTACGCACAACGCGACCACGACACAGGCTATCGCGAGTACCCCGATCTCGCCGTACAGAAATTTGGCGGCACCAAGCCGCAGAACATCAGCCAGTTGAATAGCGAACGCGGAGGCAACAACTACCTGCTGTCTTCGCGTCCGCCAAAGTGGAAGACGCATGCGTTGAAAGCGCCGCTGTTCGTCGACACGGTATTTCCACGACTCGGAAAGATTGCAGAGGTGCGAAACACCGTGCGCATTCTGCGTGACTTCCTGAAGAGTGACCCGCGCCCCACCATGGAAACCCGCAACCGCCGCGATGCCCTGCTCGACCGACTGATCGACGAACTGGTCGACTTCGCCCATCCCCTGCAAGCCGCCCTGCCCGCTGGCTGGACGCGCGATACAGATTGCCGGCTCGTCGAAGCTGAACGGCTCTGGCTGGATCCCGGGCGCGCAGAAACCGACGACGAGACTGACACGGAATTTTCGGCAGCCTGGCACCGCATGGACTGGCCCGTCGAAATCGGACGCCGCTTTGGTAACTGGCTGAACCACGAACTCGGGCAGAGCTTGCCATTGGGCGATATCGAAGGCCGCCACTGGCGCGACGAGTTGCTGCTCCACACGGCATGGGCAGGCAGGTTGCACACGCCGCGGGTTCAGGGCAATGCGCCGACCTACATTCCGGTTAGGGAGGCCATGCAATGAACAACTTGCCCCATAGCGACGGCCTGCTGATCCTGCCGCGCGTGCGCGTGCAAAGCGCCAACGCCATCTCCAGTCCGCTGACCCACGGCTTCCCTGCGATGACCGCCTTCTTCGGCCTGATGTGGGCGCTTGCCCGTAAGCTGGAAGCGCACGATTTGCCGCTTGCCTTCGACAGCGTCGGCGTGATCTGCCATGACTTCGACGAGCAGATCACCGAGGGCGGCTATGTGAAGGCCTTTCGCCTGACGCGCAACCCTGTGGACAAGGACGGTGGTAGCGCGGCCATCGTCGAGGAAGGCCGCATGCACATGGAGATCACGCTGATCTTCGGCGTCAGCGGTGGCTTCGTCGAGCTCGATGAACAAGCGCATGACACCATCGCCCAGACCGCCGCTCACGAGCTGGCCGCCATGCGCATCGCGGGCGGCAGTGTGCTCCCTGACCGCGACTGGCGCAGTCGCCCGGCACTCCTGCGCTTCGGCGACGATGCCGAGGACGTTCGCCGCCGCTTCCGCCATCTGCGCCGCCGCTGGCTGCCGGGCTTCGCGCTGGTGTGCCGGGACGATCTGCTGCACGCACGCCTCGATCAACTGCGCGAAACCGCACCGGAGACGACCGCGCTGGATGCCCTGCTCGATCTGTCGCGCTTCAACTGGCGGCCGGTTCGGCCCGATCCCGCATCGAGTCCCACGTCCAGTGCTGCCGCAAAGGTCGAATGGAAGCCCGAGCCGCGTCCCGGCTGGATCGTACCGATCCCGGTCGGCTTCGGCGCGCTGTCCGAGCTGTTGCTAGCGGGCGAAGTACAAAGCGCACGCGACCGCGACACGCCCTTCCGTTTCGTCGAAAGCCTGTACTCCATTGGCCAGTGGATCAGCCCGCACCGGCTGGACAACGCCGAGCAACTCCTTTGGTACGCCAGCACCGACCCAGCTGCCGGCCTGTACCGCTGCCACAACGACTTCACATCCCGGCAATCTGCCTGAACCACCGAACCTCAATTGAAAGGAATCCAGACCATGACGCTCAAGACCGCTTCCGTACTCGCCTTCGAACGCAAACTCGATCCTTCCGACGCCCTGTTCTACGCCGGCAACTGGGATCAACGCGACATTGCCAACGACTGGCAGGCCGTGTCGATCCGCGAGAAATCCGTGCGTGGCACCATCTCCAACCGGCTGAAGACCAAGGATCAGGACCCTGCAAAGCTCGACGCCGCAATCGAGAACCCCAACCTGCAGACAGTCGACGTCGCCGCGCTGCCCAGTAGCGCCGACACCTTGAAGGTGGTGTTCACGCTGCGCGTCCTCGGTGGCACCGGCAAACCGTCCGCGTGCAATGACGCGGACTACCTGAACAAGCTGCTCGACACCGTGCGCGGCTACGCAGATACGCAGGGCTTCGGCGAACTCGGCCGGCGCTACGCCTTCAACCTCGCCAACGGCCGCTTCCTGTGGCGCAACCGCATCGGAGCCGAGCAGGTGGAAGTGCGGATCGCCCATCTGGTGAGCGGTGCACCACAGGAGACCTGGACCTTCGACGCCCTGGCGCTCCCGCTGCGGAGCTTTGACGCCCCCGCCGAAGCCACTGACGCGCTGAACGGCCTCGCCCGCCTGATCACCGACGGTCTGGCCGGACAGCAACACGTGCTGCTGCAAGTTACGGCCTTCGTCCGCATCGGCGCCGGACAGGAAGTCTTCCCGTCGCAGGAGCTCATCCTCGACCGGGGCCGTGGCGACAAGAGCAAGACGCTCTACCACGTCAACGACATCGCCGGCATCCACTCGCAGAAGATTGGCAATGCTCTGCGCACCATCGACACCTGGTACGAAGACGCCGACGAAATGGGTCCGATCGCGGTCGAGCCCTATGGGTCCGTCACAACCCAGGGCAAGGCCTACCGCCAACCCAAGCAGAAACTCGACTTCTACAACCTGCTCGACAACTGGATCATCAAGGACCAGGTGCCGCCGCTGGCGCAGCAACATTTTGTCATTGCCACCCTGGTACGTGGCGGGGTCTTTGGCGAGGCGGGCTGAGCATGGACCACTACATCGACATCAAACTGCTGCCCGACCCGGAGTTTCCGGCAACCATGCTGATGAACGCTCTGTTTGCGAAACTGCATCGTGGACTGGTTGATCATGGAGGTGGCGACATAGGCGTCAGCTTTCCCGAGGTTGGCGGCAAAACCTTGGCGCTGGGCAGCCAACTGCGTTTGCACGGAAACGCCACAAGCCTGGGGCTGCTCATGCAAAACGGCTGGACTCAAGGTATGCACGACCACATCACGCTCATTGAACCACGCCCCGTTCCAGCAGACGTTAAGCATCGCGTCGTACGCAGGGTGCAGGCCAAGAGCAATCCAGAACGACTCCGCCGCCGGCTGATGTCCCGCAAGCGTATCGGCGGTGAAGATGCTCTGGCAGCCATTCCTGACTCAAGCGCGGAACGCCTGACACTTCCCTATCTGGAGATGTCCAGCCGTACCACGGGGCAGCGCTTCCGACTATTCATCGAGCACTTGGCCCCACAGTCTGAGGCGGTTATTGGTCGCTTCAGCGCTTACGGCCTGAGTAGCACCACGACCGTCCCCTGGTTCTGACCCTTTTTTAGGCGCCGCCAATAGACTTCTTAGAAACAGTCACTTAGCGCTTTGTGTCGTTTTTAGGTGATCGGGCGCCTTTGCGCCCGATTTCTTTAACAATTAGTATCTTAGCGCTTCGTTGTTCTACGTCACTGCCGGACAGGCAGCTCAGAAAACAGCGGCGGCTTCGTGCCCGGCAAGCGGTTCCGTCACTGCCGGACAGGCAGCTCAGAAATACGCATCAGAGGTATTTACGCTCACCGGTGCCGTCACTGCCGGACAGGCAGCTCAGAAATTGCCGGATGGCCCGCCGGTAACGGCAGGCCACGTCACTGCCGGACAGGCAGCTCAGAAATTCAGCACTGGGAACGCTGCTGCGTACTCTTCCGTCACTGCCGGACAGGCAGCTCAGAAATGCGATCAGCGATGGATACACCGCGCCCGCATCGTCACTGCCGGACAGGCAGCTCAGAAAATTCCCGCGACGGGTCTTGTGACAGCCTGATCCGTCACTGCCGGACAGGCAGCTCAGAAATTGCGTTTAGCTTTACTTCACTCCCATACGGCCGTCACTGCCGGACAGGCAGCTCAGAAAGGATTGACAACCCGGAAAACACGAAGGTTTCGCGTCACTGCCGGACAGGCAGCTCAGAAAACACGAGCGTGAGTCTTCTCGGGTGCGATTTGCGTCACTGCCGGACAGGCAGCTCAGAAATGAAGCGCATGGCGGCCGAGGCCGCCGCCGCACGTCACTGCCGGACAGGCAGCTCAGAAACTGAAAAGCGACTCCCAGGCGGCCGCCCTCATCGTCACTGCCGGACAGGCAGCTCAGAAACGAATAAATAGCCATCCGACGAATTGCGTGCCGCGTCACTGCCGGACAGGCAGCTCAGAAATTGGCCCGCGGCTGCTTGGGATGGATGGGGAGCGTCACTGCCGGACAGGCAGCTCAGAAAATCCGCCGAACTCAGATCGCACCCCGTCGCCACGTCACTGCCGGACAGGCAGCTCAGAAATCGCAAGGCATGAGCCGGACGAGCGCGGGGCGCGTCACTGCCGGACAGGCAGCTCAGAAATTAAGCTCTGTTTCTCCGCTTCCAGAGTTCTTCGTCACTGCCGGACAGGCAGCTCAGAAATCATAGATCGCTTTCGCTTCCTTGACGTTACCCGTCACTGCCGGACAGGCAGCTCAGAAAACGATCCCCCATGCGCTTGAGCGCCGCCTCGACGTCACTGCCGGACAGGCAGCTCAGAAACGCTCGACCGCAAGACATTCATCAAAGACCCACGTCACTGCCGGACAGGCAGCTCAGAAATATGGATTGGGTTGAGAGAGAGGTATTCACGCCGTCACTGCCGGACAGGCAGCTCAGAAATCTCGCGTTAGATCCGGCAGGCTCTTGAGTTCCGTCACTGCCGGACAGGCAGCTCAGAAAATGAATTTGGCGGACTATGGGCCGGATAACCACGTCACTGCCGGACAGGCAGCTCAGAAACGAGCCAATCCCCATGCGCTGCATGAGCTTGCCGTCACTGCCGGACAGGCAGCTCAGAAATCCATCATGTCGGCCGGAATGTCTGCCGGGTTCGTCACTGCCGGACAGGCAGCTCAGAAATATGCCGAGGCCCTGTACCCCGACCGCATCGTCGTCACTGCCGGACAGGCAGCTCAGAAAAGAAGATCAAGCGCCGGCACCGCTGCCATGCCCGTCACTGCCGGACAGGCAGCTCAGAAAGAATTTCACGCACGCCGGCAACGGGGGCGGAGCGTCACTGCCGGACAGGCAGCTCAGAAAAGCCGCGCATCCGAGCTGACCGACGCCGCTTCCGTCACTGCCGGACAGGCAGCTCAGAAATGATGCGCCCGCAAGCCAAAAACGAATACAGCCGTCACTGCCGGACAGGCAGCTCAGAAAGAGAGGACAACCGCGACCCGCTCGACCGCAAGCGTCACTGCCGGACAGGCAGCTCAGAAATGAAGGCGCTGGAGGCGAATTTGGCTTCAGAGCGTCACTGCCGGACAGGCAGCTCAGAAATCGACAGCCATTGCCGCATAGGCGCCGATGCCCGTCACTGCCGGACAGGCAGCTCAGAAATCCAGCCGCTTCTGCTCTGCCAGCGGCTCGGCCGTCACTGCCGGACAGGCAGCTCAGAAAACCAGGTCGCGCACCGCCCGCACCTCGGTGGCCGTCACTGCCGGACAGGCAGCTCAGAAAGAACAGTCGGAAGACCTGCCCGACTACACCAGCGTCACTGCCGGACAGGCAGCTCAGAAAAGACGGCCCCGCGGCAATTGCTACTGCACCGACGTCACTGCCGGACAGGCAGCTCAGAAAGTGGAGCGGCGAGTAACGCTCGCATGGCCCGTCGTCACTGCCGGACAGGCAGCTCAGAAAACAATTCCATTGTCCGGCTCACTGCTCGGTGCCGTCACTGCCGGACAGGCAGCTCAGAAAGTCAGCAGTGGGTAGTAGTAGACGAGATACGCCGTCACTGCCGGACAGGCAGCTCAGAAATTCACGTGCCCGGTAACGTCATCCCACTGGAACGTCACTGCCGGACAGGCAGCTCAGAAAATCGTCGATTGCTCGAAAGACTGCGCCGCAAACGTCACTGCCGGACAGGCAGCTCAGAAATCGGACGTCTAGACGTCTGCACCGCTCGGGGGCGTCACTGCCGGACAGGCAGCTCAGAAAGCGCCCGACACCGGCGCCAGCGTGGCCACATCCGTCACTGCCGGACAGGCAGCTCAGAAAGCTGGCCTGCGACTGTGCCTGCCGGTTGATCACGTCACTGCCGGACAGGCAGCTCAGAAAACCCAGGCACGCGATCGAATTCACGCCGCTGGCGTCACTGCCGGACAGGCAGCTCAGAAATGCACGGGCGTGGCCGGACAGGATTGGCGGTGCGTCACTGCCGGACAGGCAGCTCAGAAACCGCGCGCAACCTAAAATATCGCGGCGTGTGACGTCACTGCCGGACAGGCAGCTCAGAAATTCTCGTCGCCCGGGCTCGTGAGGGCTGCGTACGTCACTGCCGGACAGGCAGCTCAGAAACCGAGATGCACTCCTGCGCATCGAATCGCTCGCGTCACTGCCGGACAGGCAGCTCAGAAATTTACGATCTGGCGTGCGATTGGGTGACGGATCGTCACTGCCGGACAGGCAGCTCAGAAATGCCGGAGCGGTGGCGGGCGAGGGCGGCGGAGCGTCACTGCCGGACAGGCAGCTCAGAAAGAATCCAGGCGCGCGGGTTGGGTGATGACAACCGTCACTGCCGGACAGGCAGCTCAGAAAAAATCCGACGCGCCCCGGCCTCGTTCCACAAGCGTCACTGCCGGACAGGCAGCTCAGAAATGCAGCTGATCGGGCGAAACTTCGGGAGAGACCGTCACTGCCGGACAGGCAGCTCAGAAATGGAACTTCGCCACGGCCGGCTCATCGGCATACGTCACTGCCGGACAGGCAGCTCAGAAAATCGCGTCGCGGTGATCGTGGTCGCAGTCGATCGTCACTGCCGGACAGGCAGCTCAGAAAATGGCGTTGCGCAGCAGGTCGATGAAGCTCGACGTCACTGCCGGACAGGCAGCTCAGAAACCGCCAGGTGGCGAGCTTCGCGGTGATGAAAGCGTCACTGCCGGACAGGCAGCTCAGAAACCGTACAATTCCGCATCAACGATGACTGTGCGCGTCACTGCCGGACAGGCAGCTCAGAAATTGCCGCGCAGCCTCCCATGCTTTCAGCAGCGCGTCACTGCCGGACAGGCAGCTCAGAAAATGGCCGGGATCACCGCCGAGCCGATGCGGATCGTCACTGCCGGACAGGCAGCTCAGAAATGATCTTCGGCGGGCTTGGCCTGCTCGAGTACCGTCACTGCCGGACAGGCAGCTCAGAAATGCGCATGTTCCATGAAGCGAACGGACAATTTCGTCACTGCCGGACAGGCAGCTCAGAAACCGCGGCAATTGCTACTGCACCGATCGATGATCGTCACTGCCGGACAGGCAGCTCAGAAATTGAATACGTGGCCGAGCAGGGCGTTTTCGGTCGTCACTGCCGGACAGGCAGCTCAGAAAGCGATTGCACTTGCCGCATACGTCGGCGCCGTCGTCACTGCCGGACAGGCAGCTCAGAAATGAGCTTTGACGCAGGCACCTGCACTGCGTCGCGTCACTGCCGGACAGGCAGCTCAGAAAACTCTCTGAACTTACGCACATCGAAAGCATTACGTCACTGCCGGACAGGCAGCTCAGAAATCCTGACCCAACATCAATGATCTTCTGGCTGACGTCACTGCCGGACAGGCAGCTCAGAAAATCGAGGTTTCGAGCCACAGGTTCGGCTGATCCGTCACTGCCGGACAGGCAGCTCAGAAAGCGCCCTGCTCCGTCGTTGCCCCGAGGGCCGGACGTCACTGCCGGACAGGCAGCTCAGAAAGGTCGCACTTGACGTGCCCGCCGCAGCACCGGCGTCACTGCCGGACAGGCAGCTCAGAAATGAATTTCACGCACGCCGGCAACGGGGGCAGAGCGTCACTGCCGGACAGGCAGCTCAGAAACTGCCGTGGCCGCGCTCGTCGGTGATCGCATCCGTCACTGCCGGACAGGCAGCTCAGAAAACGGTCGTGCCATCAGATTTGAAGATGCGGATCGTCACTGCCGGACAGGCAGCTCAGAAACTTCGTGGCAAGGCCCGAGCTGTTGATGCAGACGTCACTGCCGGACAGGCAGCTCAGAAATCGCCGCGGCTACTCCCGTGCAGGGACTGCAACGTCACTGCCGGACAGGCAGCTCAGAAACACCGTACTGCTTCTCGAAGGCGATGCGGTAGCGTCACTGCCGGACAGGCAGCTCAGAAAGATACTGCGAGGCACGCGCGGCCTGGCGGGTGCGTCACTGCCGGACAGGCAGCTCAGAAAATAGAGCGGCCCGCCGCAGATCGCCGTAACGCCGTCACTGCCGGACAGGCAGCTCAGAAATAGCGGGGATTTGTAGCGAGTCACTGCGAAATCGTCACTGCCGGATAGGCAGCTCAGAGAATAAGTATGGCGCAAGCCGGCCCCCTCATCCCTAAACCTCTTTCGCCACTGCGCCTAAAAACCATACCTCGCTAAACTTCAGACGGCGGGAGCGAGGTGCGCTTAAATCGGTTTGCAGCGTCTCGCGTTGGCATCCATGCTCTATAAACCGATCTTGAACAGAAAGCCGATCAGTGTCAGAAGTCTAGGTAGCCTCAGCTATTCGTCGGGCAGCCATCCGGATTCGGCAACTGCGGATAGCGCACGTAATCCACCAGATCCTGGATCTCCTTCGGCGGGGGCGGGGTCAGCAGGCTGACGATGACGATCACCGCAAAACCGAGCGGTACGCCGAATACGCCGGCTGAGATCGGGTTGATCTCGAACCAGGCGTTGGCCATCGAGCCGCCGAAGAAGGGGTGGGTGCGGACGACGTAGTAGAGGGTGACGCCGAGCCCGATCAGCATGCCTGCAACCGCGCCGGGACGGTTTGCGCGTTTCCAGAAGATGCCGAGCACCAGAGCGGGGAAGAAGGAGGCGGCGCCGATCGAGAACGCGAGGCCGACCATGAACAGGATGTTGTCCGGGCGCAGCGACGCGACCCATGCGGCCACGACGGCCACCACCAGCAGCTGTGACTTGGAAATCACCAGCCGGCGGTGGGTGGAGGCGGCAGGGTTGATGACCTTGTAGTACAGGTCGTGCGACAACGCGTTGGAGATGGTCAGCAGCAGGCCGTCGGCAGTCGATAGCGCAGCGGCGAGCCCGCCGGCTGCGACCAGACCGGTGACGACGTAGGGCAAGCCCGCGATCTCCGGGGTGGCGAGCATGATCACGTCGGTGTTCATCCTCAGCTCGGCGAGTTGCAGAATGCCGTCGCCGTTGATGTCTTCGATGTGCACCAGCCCGACCTTGCCCCAGGATGCGACCCAGTCGGGCAGGATGGAAAGGCTCGAGCCAATGAGGTTGTTGTACACCTCCCACTTGGCAAACACGGCATAGGCCGGGGCCGTGACGTAGAGGAGGAAGATGAAGAACAGCGACCAGAATACCGAGCGCCGCGCCTCCACCACGCCAGGCGTGGTGTAGTAGCGCATCAGGATGTGCGGCAGCGCTGCCGTGCCGACCATGAGCACGAAGACAAGTGCGAGAAAGTTGTTGCGGGAGGCCGTCCGCTCCTGCGGCGTTCTTCCGGGGTGTGCGTCTGCGTGGCGAGGTGGTGCGCGCGAACGTTCGAGCGATTCCGCCTGCGCCTTGTTCCACTGCACCCGCGCCTCTTCGGGCGTTCGCGGCAGGTCGCGCAGCGAGCGCTCGGTGGCGGCGATGTCGCGAGCCGAGGCGTTCTCCAGTCGCATGATGTTGAGGCGTTCAATCAGCGAACGGCGCTCGGCATCGAGCGAACCCGGCAGGTCGGCAATCTTGCTCGCGTAGTCCTGCGATCGATAGCGATACTGCTTACGCGCCTCGACTTCGCCCGGATCGACGAGCAATTCGGCCTCACGCTCCGTCACCTGACTGAGCACCGTCCCGTACATGATCTGCGGCACCGGAACCCCGGTGAGCTTGTAGGACAGAATGACCACGGGCACCAGGTAGGCAATGATCAGGATCACGTACTGTGCGACCTGGGTCCAGGTCACTGCCCGCATGCCGCCAAGGAAGGAACACACCAGAATGCCGGCGAGACCGATGAAGAGACCGATCTCGAACTCGACACTGACGAAGCGGCTGGTCACCAGCCCCACACCGTAGATCTGCGCCACAAGGTAGACGAAGCTCGCAAGCACGGTGGCGCCAAGCCCCACGAGACGGGCGACGTTGCCCTGGTAGCGCGCGCCGAGAAAGTCGGGGATGGTGTATTGGCCGAACTTGCGCAGGTAGGGCGCAAGCAGCAGGGCCACCAGCACGAAGCCGCCAGTCCAGCCGGTGACGAAGGCCAGCCCTTCGAAGCCGGAAAAGTAGAGCGTGCCCGCCAGGCCGATATACGACGCGGCACTCATCCAGTCGGCTGCGGTCGCCATGCCATTGAACACGGCCGGCACGCGCCGCCCCGCGACGTAATACTCCGACACGTCGGTGGTGCGGCTCATCACGCCGATACTGGCGTAGATGGCGATGGTGACGAACAGGAAGACGTGACCGATCAGGTGTTGCGACAGGCCCAGCTGTTCGCCGATGGCGAGCATCACCACGAAGAACAGGAAGGTGCCTGTGTACCAGCCGTAATAGCGACGAAGCTGTCGGGAAAAGGCGCTCAAAACTGCCGCTCACCGACGATGTTGATGAATACAGCGTCCGGCATCAATACTTGATCCGCGCGTAGTAGGTTTTCTCCGCGGCTTCACGTGCTTCGCGCAAGGTCCGGATGCCCTTCTCCGCCAGCAGCGGAACGAGCTTGAGGAAGACCTCTGCGGTGACGATGGCATCGCCGAGTGCGGTGTGGCGCCCGATGATGGTGAGGCCAAGGCGGTCCGCAATCGCTTCGAGGCGGTGCGATTCCTGATTGGGGTGAATCACCGCAGACAGCAGCAGGGTGTCGAGCACCGGCTGATCGAAACGCAAACCGGTGAGCTGTTCCTTGAGCTGCAGGAAGCGCATGTCGAACGCGGCATTGTGGGCAATCAGCACCGTTTCTGCGGCAAAGGCATGAAAAGCCGGCAGCACCGACTCGACCGTGGGCTGCCCCCGCAGCATGTCCTCGGTGATGCCGTGGATCTTGGCCGACTCGGCCGACAGGGGGCGACACGGATCGATCAGCTGCTCGAAGGATTCGCTGCGAAGCAGCTTGCCGTTGAGGACACGGGTTGCACCGATCTGGATGATCTCGTCACCCTGAGAGGGGTTGAGGCCGGTGGTCTCGGTATCAAACACGGTGTAGGCCAGCTCTGAGAGCAGACGGTCGTCAAGCGCATGCGATCTCTCGGACCATTTGAAGAGATCGAAATCGTAGTACTCGGGGCGACTTTCGCCGCGCAGGTAAGTCCCGGCCTCGACCACCTCCTGCGGCAGTGCAGCCGGGATGAGGAGACGGAAGAAGGCGCGATGGCGCACCTTCTCGCGCTCGAGCCACATCTCGCCATCGTGGCGCTCGATGACGTCACGCACCGTCAGCGGACTGCTTTCGCCGGCGAACTGCATGGATTCGAGCTCCCAGCTCATCACCGTTTCGGTGCTCATCGCCTGGCCCGACCAGATGAGGTCAAGGTGGACATGACGGCCCGCAGCAGTGAGGCGGAAGCGCACCTCGCGCACCTCGAATTCGTCGGACAGGCGGCTGGCAAGATAGGTGAGCGCCTGCATCAGCGAGAAGCTGTCGACCTTGAGCCACAGCGATTCGTCGACTTCCTCGAGCTTGGTGCGAAGGCTGATCCGCTGTTCGACGTGGCGCTGGACGGCCGCGATAAGGTCGGCACCGAGCATCTCTTCGAGCGGCCAGCGCGCCTTGAGCGAATCGGCGAACTCGTTCGCCGTCTGGTCGAGGCGCCGGCTCATGGCCTGGGTCTCGTCGCGGATGACGGTGCGGAAGCGCTCGCGCAGTTCGCCCTGCAGATCGGGATACTCCAGCATCTCGGCGGCTGCGCGCACATTGGCCAGCGCAGCACGGTTGCCCTCGGTCAGGGTGTGCAGCATCTGGTCGCGTCGAGACTCGTTCTCGAAGTTGCGCGTGATGTTGTCGAGCATGAGGATGAAGCCGGTCAGGACGCGTTCTGCACCCTCGCCCTGCCCCGCGCCCTTGTTCTCGCCCTCGTCCGTGTTCTCGCCCTCGGTCTCGACGCGCTCGGTCGCCGACAGCACCGGCGCCATCTGCACCCGCAGCAACTGCCCGGCCTTCGTCGTGGTAACGAAGTTGGCGACCGGCTGCACGCCTTCGCGATGAAGGCGCTGGTTGATGGTTTCAAGCGCATGGCTCACCAGGTTGCGCTCGAACACGCCATAGATGGAACGCCCGAGACCAATCAGCTCGCCGCCACCGGCGACACCGGGCGCATCGGACATGGCGCGGAACTGGAGCCTCGCGCGGTTGTTGTAGAGCAGGATGCGGCCGTCGAGATTGCACACCACCACGCTCTGGGTGAGCTCCGACATCAGTGCGGCGAGGCGGTTCTTTTCCTGCTCGACTGAGGCCTTGGCGTTGCGGATCTGGGTTTCGACGTCCTTCGAGACGTTGTCGCGCTGCTGCGCGAGTTCATTGACCGCCACCGCCAGCGCCTGCACTTCCGGTGGCCCCTCGGGCTCGACGCGGAAACCGACGTTGGCGCCGAGCATCAGGCGCAGGTTCTCGGCCATGCGCAGCAAGCCCTGCACGTACTGGCGGAACAGGTTGCGCAGCACACCGATACCGACGCCGAAACCCATGATGGTCAGCAGCGACCCCAGCGGCAGGTGCGGCTGTATGACCTGGATGAGCAAATCGCGCTGACTGCCCTTGGTTTCAACCCACACCAGCACGGCCGTAAGGATGAAGGGGCCGGTCATCAGCAGACCGAGGACGATGACTGCCAGAATGAAGCGCATGCGTGCCGACATCGTTCAGCTCTCCAACATGCTGCGCACGCGCTCCACGAGCTCCTTGGTGGAAAAAGGCTTGGTCATGTAGGCATCAGCCCCCAGCGCAAGCCCCTTGCTGACTTCGGTGTCCCGCCCCTTCGCCGTCAGCATCAGGATGCGAGTGGATTCCAGCTCCGGGTCCGCCTTGATCTCCTGGCACACCTCGAAGCCGCTCTTCTTGGGCATCATGACGTCGAGCAGCACAAGATCGGGCCGGTCGGAGCGGATGCGATTTACCGCCTCCTCGCCGTCCGTTGCCACAGTGACATCGAAGCCCTCCCGCTTCATCAGGAATTCGAGCGAGATCACGATATTCGGCTCATCGTCCGCAATCAGTATTTTCTTGGCCATGCATTCCCTCCCCTGACGCCTATTTTATGCCATCCGTTCGTCAGCCCGGTGCAAGCGGCAGCACAAACGAAAATATTGCGCCTTCTCCCGGCTTTGAGCTGACCCAAAGCCGACCTCCAAAATGCTCCACGATCTGCCGGCTGATCGGCAGCCCCAGACCCGTACCCTGCGGCCGGGCCTTCGCGTCTCCGCCCTGCCGGAACTTCTCGAACACCACCGGCAGCAACTCGGGCGCGATTCCTCCTCCATTATCCGCCACGTCGACACGGATGCCTTCGTCGTCCACGAACAGCCTCACCTTGACGCGGCCGGTCTGCGCTGGCACGAACTTGGCCGCGTTCGACAACAGGTTGATCATGACCTGCAGCAGCCGGTCGTGATCGGCCTTCAGCGTCGGCACCGTGTCCGCCAGGTCGGTTTCAACCACGGCGCCGCGGTCGCTGAACAGCTGTGCGGTTGCGTCCACCGCGTGTTCGACGAGTTCGCGCATGTCGATATCCGAATTGTGCCACTCGGCGTGGCCCGATTCGATCTTGGCCAGATCAAGCACCTGATTGACGAGGCGCGTCAGACGCTCGGTCTCGGAAACAATGATGCCGAGGAAACGTTTCCGGTTGGCGAGATCCGTCTTGGGATCGTCCAGCATCATCTCGGAAAGCGCCCTGATGGACGTCAATGGGGTGCGCAACTCATGCGTCACCGAGGACATGAAATCGTCCTTGAGGCGGTCGAACTCCTTGAGCTGTTCATTGGCCGCGCGCAGTTCGGCAGTGGCGGCTTCAAGCGCGCGCGACTTCTCTTCGAGCTGATGCGAGTAGGCGCGGACCTGCGAGGCCTCATCAAGGATGTCCATCACCTCGTCCAGGCCCAGCGGCTCTTCCTGAACCACGGTGGACACCATCACGCGGGCTGACGCGCTGCCGATCGCCCCCGCCAGCAGGGATTCGGCAAAGTTGACCAGTTCGGGGTCGGCCTTGAGCTGGTCCGGGCTGGAAAGCGAATGCGAGCGTGCGTAACGCTTGAAGGCTTCTTCTGTGCGGTGCCGGCCAAGGAAACGCGCAACCAGCGGAATGAGTTCGCGCACCTCGGCACCGGTGCGCCAGAAGCTTGCCGGCGTACTCAGCCCGCGCCGGAACACATCGACAAACAGCGTTGCCTGGCTGGCCTCGGCGCCGGTTGGCGAGCGCAGCAGCGACACCGCCACGTAGCAGCCGACGTTGACGAACAGGCTCCAGAACAGCGCATGGCTCAGGCTGTCGAGCTCACTCAGACCAAACAAGTGCTCGGGGCGCAGGAGTTCGATACCGAACGGACCGTGCGAGAGCAGGCTCATGTCGAGCCAGCCCGACTTCGCGAACGAGGGCAGCAACAGGGTATAGCCCCACACCAGGAAGCCCGCAAGCAACCCTGCCAGCGCACCGTCGCGGGTGCCCCCGCGCCAGTACATGCCACCCAGCATGGCCGGGGCAAACTGCGCCACCGCCGCGAAGCTGATCAGCCCGATGCTCACCAGCGCATAGGCCTCGCCCGCGAGCCGGAAGTAGAGATAGCCGAGCAACATCACGCCGACGATGGCCCCGCGCCGGATCATCAACAGCAGGCCGGTAAGATCGCGGCCATCGTTGCGTGCGACTTCGGTGCGGCGCAGCAGCAGCGGCATCACGAGATCGTTGCACACCATGGTCGACAGCGCGATGGTTTCGACGATCACCATGCCGGTCGCGGCAGACAGTCCGCCGATGAACACCAGCAGGGCGAGCTCGACCTGGCCCGTCACCATCGGCAAGGTGAGCACGAAGGTGTCGGGGTCGACTACGCCACGACCAAAATACAGCAGGCCACCGAGCGCGATCGGCATCACGAAGATGTTGATCGCCAGCAGGTAGGCGGGAAACATCCAGGTCGCCCGCCGCAGGTGCTGCTCGTTGACGTTCTCGACCACCACGATCTGAAACTGGCGCGGCAGGAAGATGATCGACAGCATGGCCAGCAGCATCAGCGAGAACCAGCCTCCGTAGCCGCCCTTGTCCACCCCGTCGAAACTCAGCAGGGACAGCAGTTCGGGGTGCGCCAGGGCACGGGCGTAGATGTCGCCGATACCGTCAAACATGACGTAGGTGACGTACACACCCACGGCAAGGAAAGCGAGCAGTTTCACCACCGATTCGAAGGCGATCGCGGCCACCATGCCTTCATGGCGCTCGGTGGTGTCGAGGTGGCGGGTACCGAACAGCACCGTGAAGGCTGCCAGCGTGAGTGCGAGATAGAGGGTGCTGTCATCCAGCCAGCCGCCGAGGTGCAAGGGCCGGAAGTTGCTGTCGTGATCGCCGGTGAGCAGCGCATATCCGCTCGAAATCGCCTTCAGCTGCAGTGCGATGTAGGGCACGGTACCGACCACTGCGATCACCGTCACGAGCCCCCCGAGCAGGTGGCTCTTGCCGTAGCGCGAGGCCACGAAGTCGGCAATCGATGTAATCCGGTGGGTCTTGGCGATGCGGATCATCTTCAGCACCACCAGCCACGACAGCGCCAGCCCGAGCGTGGGGCCAAGGTAGATGGGCAGAAACCAGATACCGCCCGAGGCGGCCCGGCCCACGCTGCCGAAATAGGTCCACGCGGTGCAGTACACCGCTAGCGACAGAGAATACACCCACGGGTTGGAAATGACCGAGCGCCCCTGGTCGGCCCGGCGGTCACCAAAGTAGGCCACCGCAAACAGCACCAGCAGATAGGCGACGGAGGCGCCGATGATGACGCTGCCCGAAAGCATCAGTGACGTCCCGTCATCGGGAGCCCCGCTCCGCAATCCAGCCCATGAGCACAATCAGACCCGCCCATGCGACGAAAAGGGACACGTGCAGCAACGGCAGACCGAACACCAGAACGGGTCGGTCGAACAATGACATCAGCGGAAAATTGAACAGCAGAACGCCGACCAGAAAAACGGCGACCAGACGTTGCCCGGCAAGACCCTTGCGCATCATGTACCCCAATGATGACGGCGTTGCCCTGAGTATAGCGGAGCCGCGCTCCCGCTCTTGACGGCGGGATTCGCGGCTCACGACAAATATGGGGACGCATCTAGCGTGCGCCTTCCCTCTCCTCAACCGGGTCCGACTGCGTGGTCGGACCTTCTCCTGTCGACTGTTGCAGGTACCGGCGGCAGTGCCACCGGTACCGGAGGGTCATCAGCCCTTGAGCTGTTCCAGGATCCCCGGGTTCTCGAGCGTCGAGGTGTCCTGCGTGATCTCTTCGCCCTTGGCGAGCTGGCGCAGCAGGCGACGCATGATCTTGCCGGAACGGGTCTTGGGCAGGTTCTCACCGAAGCGGATGTCCTTCGGCTTGGCGATCGGTCCGATCTCGTGACCAACCCAGGTCTGCAGCTCCTTGATGACGGCCTTGGCTTCTTCGCCGGTCGGACGCGAGCCCTTGAGCACCACGAAGGCCACGATCGCCTCGCCGGTGAGGTCGTCCGGACGGCCAACGACTGCAGCCTCGGCAACCTTCTCGTGCGCCACCAGCGCGGATTCGATTTCCATCGTGCCCATGCGGTGACCGGAGACGTTCAGCACGTCGTCGATACGACCGGTAATGGTGAAGTAACCGGTGTCCTTGTCGCGGATCGCGCCGTCGCCTGCCAGATACAGCTTGCCCTGGAAGTCGGCCGGATAGTAGGACTTCACGAAACGCTCGGGGTCGCCCCAGATGGTACGGATCATGGCAGGCCACGGACGCTTGACCACCAGGATGCCGCCCTGGCCCCACGGCACTTCAGTGCCGGTCTCGTCGACCACCGCTGCCTGAATACCCGGGAACGGCAGCGTGCAGGAACCCGGAACCAGCGGCGTCGCGCCCGGCAGCGGGGTGATCATGTGACCACCGGTCTCGGTCTGCCAGAAGGTATCGACGATCGGGCAGCGACCGCCACCGACGTTATCGTAGTACCACTCCCATGCAGCCGGGTTGATCGGCTCGCCCACGGAGCCGAGGATGCGCAGGCTGCTCAGGTCGTAACGCTTGGGATGGACGGCTTCGTTGTTGTCTGCCGCCTTGATCAGCGAACGGATCGCGGTCGGAGCGGTGTAGAACACGGAGACCTTGTGATCCTGGATCATCTTCCAGAAACGGCCGGCATCCGGGTAGGTCGGCACGCCTTCGAACACGATCTCGGTCGTGCCGCAGGCGAGCGGGCCGTAGGTGATGTAGGTGTGACCCGTAACCCAGCCGATGTCGGCCGTACACCAGAAGACATCGTCAGGCTTGATGTCGAAGGTGTACTTCATGGTCAGGATGGCGTGCAGCAGATAGCCGCCGGTGGAGTGCTGAACACCCTTCGGCTTGCCGGTCGAGCCCGAGGTATAGAGCAGGAACAGGGGATGCTCTGCACCCACCCACTCCGGTTCGCACACGTCGGACTGGCTGGCCACGGCGTCGTGGTACCAGGTGTCGCGTCCGGCTTCCATGGCGCAATCTACGCCGGTGCGCTTGACGACGACGACGTTCTTGATCGTTTCGCAGCCACCGAGGCCGAGTGCTTCGTCGGCGATCGGCTTCAGCGGCAGCGCCTTGCCACCACGGAACTGGCCGTCGGAGGTAATCAGGGCAACAGCGCCGGCATCGTTGATGCGGTCGCGCAGGGCCTGAGCGGAGAAGCCGCCGAACACGATGGAGTGCGTGGCGCCGATACGGGCGCAGGCCTGCATGGCGACGATGCCTTCGATCGACATCGGCAGATAGATGACGACGCGGTCGCCCTTCTTGACGCCCATGCCGCGCAGTGCGTTGCCGAACTTGGACACGCGGGTGAGCAGATCCTTGTAGGTGATACGGGTCACTTCACCGTTATCAGCCTCGAAGATGATTGCCACCTTGTCGCCCAGACCGTTGTTTACATTGCGGTCGAGGCAGTTGTAGGAGACATTCAGTTCGCCGTCGGCAAACCATTTGAAGAACGGTGCATTGCTCTCGTCGAGCACCTGGGTGAAAGGCTTTTTCCAATCGAGCAGCTCACGGGCGTTACGTGCCCAGTAGCCCTCATAGTCGTCTGCCGCTTCCTTGACCAACGCCTCATAGGCTTCCATGCCGGAAACTGCGGCGTTTTTCTTGAATTCTTCCGTGGGGTTGTAAATGCGGACCTGTTGCTCGTTCGACATGCTGACCTCTCCTCAACTAATCAAAGAATTGAAGCTGACCCTGACGGCACGGCTGGTTATATCCAGCCTCTGATTCGTTTTCATTCCCGCCGTGGAATGGACGGCATTTAATAACACCTATCTTACACAGGACTTACACTACTGTGCGAACCCCCCGTCATTCCAGCGAGTGCTAGAATTTCGGGCTGCAACATCCCCTTCGCTAAAGCCACTCCGGAGATCAAGCATGACCGTAATTCGCGAAGAAGACCTCATCCAGTCAGTCGCGGATGCTTTCCAGTACATCAGCTACTACCATCCGCTCGATTACATCAAGGCGCTCGGCGAGGCCTATGAGCGCGAGGAAAGCCCCGCAGCCAAGGACGCAATCGCCCAGATTCTGACCAACTCGCGCATGTGCGCCGAGGGCCACCGCCCCCTCTGTCAGGACACCGGTATTGCGGTGGTCTTCCTGAAGGTGGGGATGGACGTGCGCTGGGACGCCAAAATGAGCGTCCAGGACATGGTCAACGAAGGCGTTCGTCGCGCCTACAATCATCCCGACAACAAGCTGCGCGCCTCGGTGCTGCTTGATCCGGCCGGAAAGCGCCAGAACAGCAAGGACAACACCCCGGCCGTTGTTCACTACGAAATCGTCCCCGGCGACCACGTGGAAGTCATCTGTGCGGCCAAGGGCGGTGGCTCCGAGAACAAATCCAAGATGGTTATGCTGAACCCCTCCGACTCGATTGTCGACTGGGTCATCAAAACTTTGCCGACCATGGGCGCCGGCTGGTGTCCGCCGGGCATCCTCGGCATCGGTATCGGCGGCACGCCCGAGAAGGCGATGCTGCTGGCCAAGGAATCGCTGATGGCGCCGGTCGACATTCACGAACTGCGGGAAAAGGCCGCCAGCGGCGCAGCCCTGAGCCGCGTCGAAGAGCTGCGTCTCGAACTCATGGAGAAGGTCAACGCGCTTGGTATCGGCGCCCAGGGCCTGGGCGGCCTGACGACGGTGCTCGACGTCAAGATCATGGACTACCCGACCCACGCGGCCTCGCTGCCGGTCGCCATGATTCCGAACTGTGCTGCAACGCGTCACGTGCATTTCCACCTCGACGGCAACGGCCCGGCCAAGCTCGAAACCCCGAAGCTGGAAGACTGGCCGCAGGTCACCTGGAAAGCCGACACCAACGTCGCCACGCGGGTGAACCTCGACACCCTGACCAAGGAAGAAGTCGCGTCGTGGAAGCCGGGCCAGACCCTGCTCCTGAACGGCAAGATGCTGACCGGTCGTGATGCAGCGCACAAGCGCATCCAGGACATGCTGGCCAAGGGCGAGAAGCTGCCGGTGGACTTCACCAACCGCGTCATCTACTACGTTGGCCCGGTCGACCCGGTGCGTGACGAAGTCGTCGGCCCCGCAGGCCCGACCACCGCCACCCGCATGGACAAGTTCACCCGCATGATGCTGGAACAGACCGGCCTCATCTCGATGATCGGCAAGTCCGAGCGCGGCCCGACGGCGATTGACGCGATCCGCGACAACAAGTCGGCCTACCTGATGGCGGTCGGTGGTTCGGCCTACCTGGTATCGAAGGCGATCAAGGAAGCCAAGGTTGTCGGCTTTGCCGACCTCGGCATGGAAGCCATCTACGAATTCACCGTGCAGGACATGCCGGTGACCGTGGCGGTCGACTCAAGCGGCACCAGCGTGCACAACACCGGCCCGAAGGAATGGCAGGCTCGAATCGGCAAGATTCCGGTTGCCATCGCCTGATCCTGCTGTTGCACAGCAAAAAGCCCGACCAGAAATGGTCGGGCTTTTTTACGTCTGTCTGTTCGCGCCTGTTTGTTCGGAGCAGCCGAACGCGAAGCGAATCAGTGCAGCGTCGCGTCCGGTTCGGCACAGACCGGCGCATCAGCGGTTCTGTCCCAGAGATACTTGTCGCCAAGCGCCATCAGGCGGCGCAGTGCGGTGGGCGTGACCAGACAGCGCTCGAAGCAGTCGATGCTCGGGTCAAACGTGCCCAGCACCACCCCAAGCGACATCAGCTCTTCACGATCGGATGCGATCGCAAAAATGTCGACCAGCATTGCGCGGTGGTCTTCGCTCGCCCGCGACGGGGATGACAGAAAAGGGGACATCAGATTCACGATGGAACTCCTGCGCTTGCCAGAACACGCCAATACGACGCCATATGGTGAAAGCATCCCATATTGCAAGGGCGTAAACAAGGAACAAAGTCACACTGAATGTGCCTTGGCGGAATCACCGCCTGTCCGTTCTTGATTCAGATCATGGAGCGCCGGTTCCTGGAAAACCAGAATCCGCCTCACCCAATGGTCACCTTTCATCTTCCGGACATAACGAGACAATCATGAGGAGCACTCCATGAGCGGCATTTTCACCAAGGCAATGGCGCGCAATATCTTCTACGGGGGCACGGTCTTCTTCTTCCTGCTGTTCCTCGCGCTAACCTTCGACACCGAGAAAACCCTTCCCAAACGTGACAACCGCGAGAACCTCACCGCGGAAGTGATCGCAGGCAAGAAGATCTGGGAAACGCGCAACTGCATCGGCTGCCACACCTTGCTCGGTGAAGGCGCCTACTTCGCCCCGGAACTCGGAAACGTCTATACCCGCCGTGGCCCCGAATTCATCAAGGCCTGGATCCAGTCGCAGCCAACGGGCGCCCCCGGTCGCCGTCAGATGCCGAACTTCCACCTCAGCGACGAGGAGCTCGATCACTTGGTCGCCTTCCTGAAGTACAGCTCCGAGATCAACACCGCCAACTGGCCGCCCAACATCGAGGGCTGAGTCGGTACACGACGCATTTCTCGACAGGATTCAAGGGGATATACAGATGCAATACAAATCACAAGCGGTCGCGATGCCGTACTTCATCGCGGCGATCGGCCTGTTCATCGGGCAGATCGTCTTCGGCCTGATCATGGGCCTTCAATACGTGATCGGCGACTTTCTGTTTCCGGAAATTCCGTTCAACGTTGCACGCATGGTGCACACCAACCTGCTGATCGTGTGGCTGCTGTTCGGCTTCATGGGTGCGGCCTACTACATGGTGCCGGAGGAGTCCGAAACCGAGCTGTGGAGCCCGAAACTGGCCTTGGGGCTGTTCTGGATCTTCCTCGCCGCCGGTGCGCTGACCATTCTCGGCTACCTGTTCGTGCCCTACGCGACGCTGGCCGAGATGACCGGAAACGACCTGCTCGCGACCATGGGCCGCGAGTTCCTCGAGCAGCCGCTGCCGACCAAGCTCGGCATCGTCGTGGTCGCGCTGGCCTTCCTGTTCAATATCACCATGACCATGCTCAAGGGCCGCAAGACCGCGATCAGCATGGTGCTGCTGCTCGGTCTGTGGGGTCTGGCGATCTTCTTCCTGTTCTCCTTCGTCAACCCGCACAACCTGGTGCGCGACAAGTTCTACTGGTGGTGGGTGGTGCACCTCTGGGTGGAAGGCGTTTGGGAACTGATCCTCGGCGCACTGCTGGCCTTCGTGCTGATCAAGGTGACCGGTGTCGACCGTGAAGTCATCGAGAAGTGGCTGTACGTCATCATCACCATGACCCTCGTCACCGGCATCATCGGTACCGGCCACCACTACTACTGGATCGGTGCACCGGAGTACTGGCAGTGGTGGGGCTCGATCTTCTCCGCGCTGGAGCCGATCCCCTTCTTCGCCATGACCGTTTTCGCCTTCAACATGGTCAACCGCCGTCGTCGCGAGCATCCGAACAAGGCCGCCGTGCTGTGGGCACTCGGAACCGGCGTGATGGCCTTCCTCGGTGCTGGCGTATGGGGCTTCCTGCACACGCTCGCCCCGGTGAACTTCTACACCCACGGCACGCAGATCACCGCAGCCCACGGTCACATGGCGTTCTACGGTGCGTACGTGATGGTGGTCCTGTGCCTGATCAGCTACGCCATGCCGATTCTGCGTGGTCGCGCCGCCAACTCGAACAAGGCGCAGGTGCTGGAGATGTGGAGCTTCTGGCTGATGACGATCGCCATGGTCTTCATCACCCTGTTCCTGACCGCCGCCGGCATCCTCCAGGTGTGGCTGCAACGGGTGTCGGATACACCGATGTCCTTCATGGCTGCGCAGGACCAGGTGTCGCTGTTTTACTGGATGCGTGAAGGCGCCGGGGTGATGTTCTTCATCGGACTGGTGGTCTATGTGATCAGCTTCTTCGTCAAGGGCGAACCCAGAACGGTAAATAGCTGAAACAGGATGTCTCTCCTATGTCGTCCGGCCTGACCGGACGAGGAGTTGAGGGGTGGCGCAAGCCACCCTTTTTTTGTTCACTTCAAGGACAGACGGCGGGCCCGGCGGCGTTGCGCAACAGGGGCAGACACCCGCTTCATGTGTCGGCTGGAATTGGTTTTTTGCTTGCTGGAAAGCATTCTAAAAACTATACTGCTCAGCATGAACCCAAGATGCCGAACCCGTTGCGAAGACATGCTGCGCATGACTGCCGAGAGCTTTCCCGAGATCCACTCCCCCGGCATGCGCTTTATCGCCCGCGTTTTTCGTCTGCGTGACCTGATCTTCGAGAATGCACAGCGCGAGATGAGCCGCTTCGAGCTCTCGCCGGTCGAGTACTCGGTGCTCGCCACCCTGCGCAAGACGCCCTCACCGCACGCACTCCGCCCCTCGGACATCTACAAAGGCATGCTGATCACCTCGGGCGGCCTCACCAAGGTGCTCAAAGGCCTGGAGCAACGCGGCCTGCTGCTGCGTGAGGACGACGACACCGACCGCCGCGGTTCGCGCGTCCGCCTGACACCGGCGGGTATCGAACTCATCGAAGTCGCAATGAAAACGGTCATCGGCAGCGACATCGCCATGCTCCAGCGGGTCGCCAGCCCGGAACAACTCGACGCGCTCGCAGAAGCGCTGCAACCCTTCACAGAGAACCTCGACCTATGAGAAATGACAAGCCTGAGCCCACCCACCTCCGGGCCGGGAGGCGCAATTGAACCGCGCCGATCGCAGCCCGATGGGCTTTACTGAGTTTGTCGGCTTCATTGCGGCCTGCATGGCGCTCAATGCACTCGCCATCGACGTGATGCTGCCCGCGCTGCCCATGCTTCACGCCGACTTCAGCCTGACCGATCCGAACCAGGCCCAGGCCGTGATCGGGGTGTATCTGCTGGGCATGGGCGCATCGCAGCTTGTGTATGGCCCCTTGTCCGACCGCTATGGCCGTCGCCCTGTGCTCATTGGTGGCCTGATCGTGTTTGCGGTGGCCGGGATGCTTTCGTCCCTGACCGACAGTTTCGCCACCCTGCTTGCGGCCCGCCTGCTGCAGGGTGTCGGCGCAGGTGCGCCGCGCGTCATCGCAGTGTCGCTCGCCCGTGACAAGTACTCCGGCGCCCAGATGGGCAAGGTCATGTCACTGGCGATGATGGTCTTCATGGCCGTGCCGATTCTCGCACCTTCGATGGGGCAGCTGATCCTGCTGGTCGCGCCCTGGCGCTGGGCCTTTGGCGCACTGGTCATTGCCGGCGCTGCCGTCCTGACCTGGACCCTGCTGCGGTTGCAGGAATCCCTGCCCGAGGAGCACAGGCGTGCCATCTCGCCGCGCGCAATCTTTGGTGCCTACCGCATCACCCTCACCACCCGGACCTCGGTGGGCTACATGCTGGCGCTCGGGCTGGTCGTGGGCGGACACATGAGCTTCATCACCTCGGCGCAACAGATCTTCGTCGATGTGTTCGACGTCGGGCGCCGCTTCACCCTGCTGTTTGCCGCAGTCGCGGTAGCGATGGCGGTGGCGGCGTTCACCAATTCGAGGCTGGTGCACCGCTTCGGCATGCGCCGACTGTCACTGACAGGTCTGGTTACGCTCATCGTGTTGAACGTGATCCACCTCGGACTCGCACTGAGCGGCAATGAAACCCTGCCCGCCTTCATGCTGCTGCAGGGCGGCAGCGTGTTCGTGTTCGGTTTTCTGGCCTCCAACCTGAACACCCTGGCGATGGAGCCGCTTGGCCATGTCGCAGGCACCGCATCGTCGATGATCGGCTTTTTCAGCACGGTGACGGGCGCGCTCATCGGCCTCATGGTGGGGCATTTGTTCAATGGCAGCGTATCGCCCCTGGTCGGCGCCTACGTGGTGCTCGGGTCGCTGGCGCTGGCGACGGTGTATTACACGGAACGACCGGCCCCGGCCCTCGCGGCCTGAGGACCACACCGCTCCGTTTCAGACTCGATCCGGAAGCCCCGCCGCCCGCAAGGATGGCGGGGCTTCTGCCATTTCGCCTCAGCGGAGGGGCGGCACCTGCTCACGCGTGGTCGAGCGCCGGGTGCAACTTGTCCGGAATCAAGGCCGGCGACCCCATGCTTTCCTAGACTGCCGGCTATGAACACGCCCGGTCTCGCTTCCACCCTGCCCGATCACGGCCCGGTCGCCGAACAACGACTTGCCGGCGATCTGGCGATCTGGATTTTCATCCTCGCCGAACTGCTGGCCTTCGGTGTGTTCTTCGCCGCCTATGCCTTCACGCGTGCCAACCACATCGAACTGTTCGATGCCGAGCAGCAGGCGCTGCACCGTGGGGCCGGCGCGCTCAACACCGTGCTGCTGCTGACCGCGAGCTACTTCGTGGTACGCGCGGTGCAGGCGGCCGAACAGCGGGCTTCAGCGCTGTCCGCACGCTGGCTGGTGGGCGCAATCGCCTGCGGCAGTGGCTTCGTCATCGTCAAGCTGACCGAATACTCGGCTGCGTTCGAACAGGGCATCAGCCTGTCGAGCAGTCCATTTCACATGTTCTACCTGTCACTCACCTTCTTCCACTTCATGCACGTCATCCTCGGCATGGTGATTCTTGCCGCGCTGTGGCAGGGCGCGCGCAAGGGTCGCTACCAGCCTGGCGACATGAACGGTCTCGAAACCGGCGCGGCCTACTGGCACATGGTGGATCTGGTGTGGCTCATCCTGTTCCCGCTCGTCTATGTCATCCACTGAAAATCGCCCGCCCGTCATGCACGGCACGCCGCGTCGCGCCACCCTGCTGTGGGCGGCGCTGATCGTCGCCACCCTGCTCACCTGGTGGGTCGGCGAAGGCGGTGCCGCCGGCCCTGCCATCGTGGCCCTGCTGGCAGCGATCTCGATCATCAAGGGCAGCATCGTCATCCTCGACTTCATGGCCTTGCGCCATGCGCCGCTGATGTGGCGCCTGATTACCCTCGGCTGGATCACCCTCGTCTGGGTTCTGATCGGCCTTGCCTACTGGAAGGGACTTTACCAATGAAGCTCGAAACGCCGAATCTCGACAACCCGTTCTATCAGCCGGCAGGCAACGAGGTGGATGTCTTCGAGCAGGCCTGGAAGAACCGCCTGCCGCTGCTGATCAAGGGCCCGACCGGTTGCGGCAAGACCCGTTTCGTCGCGCATATGGCGGCACGCCTCGGTTTGCCGCTCTACACCGTGGCCTGCCACGACGATCTCACCGCCGCCGACCTGGTCGGCCGCCACCTGATCGGCGATGGCAAGACCGTCTGGTGCGACGGCCCGCTGACCCGCGCGGTGCGCGAAGGCGGCATCTGCTATCTGGACGAGGTGGTCGAGGCGCGCAAGGACACCACCGTGGTGCTGCATCCGCTCGCCGACGACCGCCGCATCCTGCCGATCGACCGCACCGGCGAACTGCTGCAGGCACCGCCCTCCTTCATGCTGGTAGTGTCCTACAACCCCGGCTATCAGAACCTGCTCAAGGGCATGAAGCCCTCCACCCGGCAGCGCTTCGTCAGCCTGCGCTTCGACTTCCCCGCGCCGGCGCAGGAAGAAGCCATCCTGATCGGTGAAACCGCCTGCGCCCCCGATCTCGCCCGGCGTCTGGTCGGCATTGCCGGTGCCCTGCGCGCACTCAAGGATCGCGACCTCGAGGAGGCCGCGAGCACCCGGCTGCTGATCTATGCTGCGCTGCTGATCAAGGAGGGGATGGACCCGGTTGCCGCCTGCCGCTCAGCCATCGTCGAAAGCCTCACCGACGACGTCGAAACCGTTGAAGCGCTGATGGAAGTGGTTGCCGCCACTTTCGGCCGCTGATCGCGGCCGCGGGCAGAACAGCACATGGCCATCGAACGCAGTGATCCGCTCAAGAATCTGATGCCGGGACCGCCCATCGCGGTCGCCGCCGAGGCCTTGTTCATCATCAACCTGATGCTGCTGCCGGGCATCGCCTTCATTGCGCTGGTGGTGATGTGGGTGATGCATGGCAAGCACCCCGACCCACTGGTGCGCAACCACCTGCGTCAGACGGTGGTGACCTGTCTGTGGGGGGGCAGCCTGCTGGTGTCGATCAGCGTGGGCATCTTCCTGCTGGGCGGCTTCGACAACCCGTGGTCGTGGGTGATCGGGGTGCTGTACTTCACGCTCTTTCACGCCGGGCTGATCCTGCTGGGCGTGATGGGCCTGGTCCGCGCAATCAATGGCCGCACCTGGCGCTACCCGGTGTTCGGCCCCCGCCGCGATGACTGAGGCTGCAGTGACGTCTGCCGCACCTGCCCGCGCCCAGGGCAAGGCTGCGCGCGTCATCCCGATTGCGGTCGAGGGTCGCACGCCGCCGCGCGCGCTGCAGCGCCGTCGTCTGCTGTTTCAGGTGGGCTTTTTCCTGCTTTTCATCCTGGCACCGGTGTTCGACCTGTTCCGCTACGATCTCGACGCCGGCCACGCCTGGCTGCTCGGCTTCGAATGGCGTCTCGGGCTCGACGACTTCCTGGCCGGGCGCATCGGTGCGCTCGAAGCCGGAGCCAACGTTCTGCTGCGTCTGTTCGTGCCGATTCTTGTCGGTGCGGGCGCCTTCCTCTATGTCGCGTGGCGCTGGGGGCGGCTTTACTGCGGCTGGCTGTGCCCGCACTTCTCGGTGGTCGAGACCATCAACACGCTGATGCTGCGCGCCTCGGGAAAGCCCAGCGTATGGGAAAAGGCGCCCATCACACCGTGGTTGCCCGCTGGCGGCAAACGCAAACCGGATGCGCGCTGGTGGGGCCTGGTCGTGCCCGCGGCAGTCGCCTTCGCCTTCACCTGGGCCGTGGTCTTCCTGACCTATCTGCTGCCGCCGGGCGAGGTGTATGGAAACCTCATCCACGGCACGCTCACGCGAAACGAGACGATTTTCATCCTTGCCGCCACCACGGTGCTGTCGATGGAGTTTCTGTTCGCACGCCATCTGTTCTGCCGCTACGCCTGCGCGGTCGGGCTGTTTCAGAGTCTGGCATGGATGAGCAACCCGAAGGCAATGGTGGTCGGTTTCCTGCGCGCACGGGCAAGCGACTGCAGCACCTGCCTGCCCGAAAAGCAGTCGGCCTGCGATGCGGTATGCCCGATGCGGCTCACCCCTCGCAACATCAAGCGCCACATGTTTACCTGCACCCAGTGTGCGCAATGCGTCGATGCCTGCGGCGAAACCCAGGCCGACAACCCGGACGGTCCCTTGCTGCACTGGGTCAGTGACGAGGCCGCGAGGCAGAACGAAGCCGGTTTTCGCGCCGGCAGGGAGCGCTAGGCCATGGAAGAAGTCGTCGGCAAACTCTGGCACCGGCTCGTGACCCGCGCCGCCGGCGGCAGTTTCCCGGAAGCCGCGGTGACCCTCAAGGAAACCGGGCGCTCGGTGGGCATTCTGTTTCGCGCGCTCGGCGGCGACGGCGGCCTGCGCGTTGCAGCATCTGCCGCGGATACGCACGGCGCACGCCGCAGCTGGCTGGCGCGCCTTGCAGGCAGTGGCGAGAGACTGGCGCGCGCGAGCATGGACGAAAACACCCTGCGCCTGCCGCCGCGGATCGACGCCTTTGCCGAACGCGACCTGAACCGTGAGCTCTACCTGTGGCTGTCGGCGCTTGCCGCCGCCCACGCCGAAATGGCGCAGATGCCGCCCGACGATGCGAGAGGCGCCAGCCACAGTCACGCCGGGCACAGTCAGGAAACGCGCGAGTTGCTGCTCAACCAGCGCGCCGTGCGGCACACGCTGGCACGCTGGCCGGGCCTCGTTCCGCGCTACCGGCGCCTGGCCGCAGCCACGCTTGCGCAGCGCCCCGACCCGGCAAAGCTGCCGCCATCCGAGGGCGAACGCGAGCGCGCGCTGCGCCGCGCCATCGACGACCCAGGCAGCGTGAGCGCGCTGCCGCCGGTTGAGGCCGACGCACCTTCGGCACAACCGGTGCTGCTGTGGCTGACGCTGCCCGCCGCACGGGCGCCCGAGCCCGCGCGCAGTGCCGGCCAGGACGGCAAACAGGGCGAGACTCCACCGGGCGGATCGGGCAAGCCCGACGAGACCGAGCACACTGCGCACAAGGCCGAACGGGTCGATGCACCGCCCGAAAAGCACGGCCTGCTGATGTTCTTCCGCGCCGAAAGCCTGCTGTCGGTGGCGGAGTTCATCAAGGTCAATCGCAGCGAAGACGATGACCCCGATCCCAATGCGGCCGCCGCTGCCGCCACTCTCGATCAGCTGTCGCTGACACGCGACGGCGAACGCACCGCGTCGAAAGTGCGATTCGACCTCGACCTGCCCTCTGCCGCCGAGGACGACGTCGTGCTTGGCGCAGGCATCCCCTTGCCGGAATGGGATTACCGCAAGAGCCGTCTGCTGGAGGATCACGTGCGCCTGCTGGAGATGGCTGCCGCTGCCGACGATCCGCGCGCGGCCCCAGTGCCGCTGCCCGATCGCCTGCGCCGCACCGCACGCCGGCTGCACCAGCAGTTCTCGATGCTGCAGCCCGGACGGCGCTGGATCAAGGGCCAGGTTGACGGCAGCGAACTCGACATCGACGCCGTCGTGCGTTCATCCACCGACCGCGCCTGCGGCAGACAGGGCAGCGACCAACTGTGGCTGACGCTGGAAAAACGCGAGCGCGACCTCGCCTGTCTAGCGCTTGCAGACCTGTCGCTCTCCACCGACACCTGGATCTCGAGCGAAGCCCGCGTCATCGACGTCATCCGCGACAGCCTGCTGCTGTTCGGCGAGGCCTTGTCGGCCACCGGCGACCGCTTTGCGCTGTGCGGCTTCTCCTCGGTGAAGCGCAACAACGTGCGCTTCCACCACCTGAAGCGTTTCGACGACCGCTTCGACGACCGCATCCGCGGCCGCATCTCCGCCATCAAACCCGGCTATTACACGCGGCTCGGTGCCGCCATCCGCCATGCGACCAGCCTGCTCGACGGCCAGCGTGCCAGCCGCCGCATCCTGCTCATCCTGTCGGACGGCAAGCCGAACGACCTCGATCTTTACGACGGTCGCTACGGCATCGAAGACACGCGGATGGCGGTGATCGAGGCCCGCCTGTGCGGCGTGGTGCCGTTCTGCGTCACCATCGACCGCGAGGGTGCGGCCTACCTGCCCCACCTGTTCGGCCCCGCCGGCTTCGCGGTGATCCGCAAACCGGAAGAACTCCCGGCCCGCCTGCCGATGTTCTACGCCCAGCTCACGAGGTAATTGTGATGAACCGCTGTGACGAATTCTGCCGTGCCGCAATGCAGGACACGGACACCTCGGAACCGGCCGCGCCCGGCGAAAACACGCGCATCGCCCAGTTGCTCGCCAGTGCCAGCCTGTTTGCCGGCCTGACCCCGGCCGAGATCGCACCCTTTGCCCGTGGCGCACGCGAGACCTCGATCACCAAGGGTGACATCCTGTTTCACCGCGGCGACGCCTGCACCGGCTTCCACCTGATCCTCAGTGGTCAGATCAAGCTCGCCTTCATCTCCGCCGAGGGCAACGAGAAGGTGGTCGAGATCCTGAGCCGGGGCCAGAGCTTCGGCGAGGCCGTGATGTTCATGGATAAGCCCTACGTGGTGATGGCGCAGGCGCTGACCGACTGCTCGCTGCTGCACATCGCCAAACAGGTGGTCTTCGACGAAATGGGGCGCGACCCGATCTTCTGCCGCAAGATCATCGCCGGCCTGTCACGGCGACTGCATCAGCTGATGAGCGACGTCGAGAGCTACTCGCTGCGCTCGGGGCGCGACCGCATCATCGGCTACCTGTTGCGCGAGGAAGGCCTGGGCAGTGACGACGACGTCCTCACCACCGGGCCGGTGTCGATCCGGCTGCCGACCAGCAAGGGCATCATCGCCTCGCGCCTGAACCTGACCCAGGAGCACTTCTCGCGCATTCTCCACGAGCTGATCGAGTCCGGCCTGATCCAGGTTCAGGGCCGCAACATCCACGTACCGGACCTCGGCCGGCTGCGTGCGACCTTGAGCTAGCGCCGCTCGATATCGGGCAGCAGGACCGTCAGCAAGCCGATCAACGGCAGAAAGGCACACACCTGATAGACGGTCGCGATGTCGGTCGCATCCGCCAGCCGGCCAAGCAGCGCCGCGCCAATGCCGGCAAGCCCGAACGCGACGCCGAAGAACAGTCCCGATATCGCCCCCACCTTGCCCGGCACGAGCTCCTGCGCGTAGACCAGGATGGCCGAGAATGCCGAGGACAGGATGAGTCCGATCACCCCCGACAGCACCGCGGTCCACATCAGGCCGACGTGCGGCAGCATCAGCGCAAACGGTGCCACGCCCAGGATCGATGCCCAGATCACGCGCTTGCGTCCGATGCGATCGCCGACCGGGCCGCCCGCCACCGTGCCCGCGGCGACCGCCAGCAGGAATCCGAACAGGTACATCTGTGCCGTCTGCAGCGGCAGTGCGAACTTCTCCATCAGGTAGAAGGTGTAGTAGTTCTGCAGGCTCGCCATGTAGAAGAACTTGGAGAACAGCAATCCACCGAGCACGGCCAGCGAGAAGCCCACCTGGCGACGGCTGAGCGTGTGCCCCGGGCTGGCCTTCATGCGCTTGCGGAAACCCGCCACATGCACCGCCGCCCAGCGCCCGACCTGGGATAGCACGATGGCGCCTGTCAGTGCAGCAAGTGAAAACCATGCGGCGCTGCCCTGCCCGAACGGTACGATCACCAAGGCGGCGAGCAGCGGGCCGAGCGCCGTTCCGAGGTTGCCCCCGATCTGGAACAGCGATTGCGAAAGCCCCGGCCGTGCGCCAGCAGCCATGCGCGCCACCCGCGACGACTCGGGGTGGAAGATCGACGAACCCATTCCCACCAGCGATGCCGCCAGCAACACCGCGCCGAAACTCGACGCCTGCGACAGCAGCAACAGCCCGACCATGGTGAAGCAACTGCTCAATGGCAACAGCCAGGGCTTAGGGCGGTGATCGGTGTATAGACCGATGAGCGGCTGCAGGAGCGACGCGGTGAACTGGAAGGCCAGCGTGATCATGCCCACTTGGGCAAAGGAAAAGCTCATGCGTTGCTTGAGGATCGGATAGATCGCGAGCAGCACCGACTGCATCATGTCGTTGAGCAGGTGCGAGAAACTGATCGCGGCGATCACCACGAAGGTCGTGTTGTTGAGCACGTCGTGCGCAGTGCCGGGGGTCGCGTCGGCAAGTGCCGTGTCGGCGGTGAGTGTCTTTTCCATGACCATCAGCAAGAATTGTTCAGGCCTGAAGTCTAGAATGACAAGTTCTGAATTGTCCCGACAAAAACCATCGTGAATCGGACAAACGATATCGACTGCATCACCGTCAGCCATGACGACGAGTACCAGACCCTGCCGCACCCGGTCACGGTCAAGGCGCGCGACTACCGCAGTGGTCAAACGCCGTTCCACCGCCATCCACGCGCACAGCTGATTTACGCCGGCAGCGGCGTGATGCGGGTCGAAACCGCAGAAGGCTGCTGGGTAGTGCCGCCGGTGCGCGGGGTATGGATTCCAGCCGATATCGACCACAAGGTCATCATGCTCGGGCCGGTGGAGATGCGCACCCTGTACATCCGCCCCGAAGCCGCCCCCGAACTCCCGGACCGCTGCTGCCTGATCGAGGTCAGCCCGCTGTTGCGCGCCCTGATCCTGGCCCTGCTCGACGAACCGCTGGCCTACGATCTCGGCGGTCGCGCGGGCCAGATTGCCGCACTCACGCTACAGGAACTGCACGTATTGCAGATCCCGGCGCTGCATCTGCCGATGCCGGCCGAACCACGCCTGCTCGCCTTGTGCCGCGCGCAGATCGAACACCCGGACAACCCGGAAACACTGGAGTCGCTGGCTGCGCGCCACGCCACCAGCAGCCGCACCCTGGCACGCCTGTTCGCACGCGAAACCGGCATGAGCTTTCGCCAGTGGCGGCAGCAGGCGCGGCTGGTCGATGCCTTGGGGCAACTTGCCAACGGCGTGCCGGTGGCGCGCGTGGCCGACCGACTCGGCTATCGCAATGCGAGCGCCTTCACCGCGATGTTCCGCCGTACGCTCGGTATCGAACCACGACGCTATTTCAGCAACGACAATTGAGACACCACCGCGCGCGATGGCGTCACGTCAGTGGCTGGTGCCCTCGTCGCGGGTGATCTTGTTCCACACGTTGTACTTGCCCACCGGCTTCTTCATCGGCAGCCGCTTGACTTCTTCCAGCGTCTGCGCATCAAGCACGACGATGGCGCCGTCCTGCTCCCACAGGCTGGCGAGCGCATAGCGACCATCACGGGTGAATTCGATGTGGGCAAGGGTCTGGCCCGGTTCGGCGGTGATCTCCTTCACCACTTCCAGCGTCTGCTTGTCGATCACCTGCAGGATGTGGCTCGCCTCGCGGCTCATCATCGAATCGACAAAGGCGTAGCGGCTGTTCTCATGGCTGCGCAGGAAGAATCCCGGGCCGCGGGTCGGGATGCGGCGGACGACCTCCCAGGTCTTCATGTCGATGACGGTGACCTCGCCCGACTTGAGGTTGGTGCTCGCCATCACCGTGCGCTCGATGCCGCTGGCGTCGCGCCATGCCCAGGTGATGCCCGACCCGAGGTGCGGCATGCCGTCCAGCGGCAGACTGGCCACCTTGCGCCGTGCATCCAGATTCACCACCTGCCCCTCGCCCTTGCGCGAGGCACCCATCACCTGACGGTAATCCTGATCGAAGTAGAAGTCGTCGAGTACATCCTCCAGCGGTGTGCGGCGGGCGTTGAGGAAGCCGGGCTTGGCCACGCCCTCCTTCATGCGGTAGTCGTGCACATAGCCGTCGTAGATTGGCTCGACCTTCTCGTCGTAGCTGATCTCCCACAGCTCTGGAATGTCCTTCATCGCGGCGACAAAGCTCTTGCGCGGTGCGGCGTCATAGACCGCCGAGACACGCGAGCTGCGGCTGCCGTCGAGCGTCGTCGCATCCATTACCTTGACCAGATTGAGCTCGGCGTCGAACAGCACCAGATCCTGCGGCAGGTAGTTGGCCGCGATCACGAAGCGCCCGTCAGACGACACCGCCACGTTGCGGGTGTTGATGCCCGCGCGCACTTCGGCGATGACTTTCAGATTCCACAGATCGAACTTGGTGATCCAGCCATCCCGCGAGGCGAAGAAGACATAACGCCCGTCGGCAGTGAACTTCGGTCCGCCATGCAGGGCGAAGCGGGACTGGAAGCGGTAGATGGGTTCGAGCCTGTCGCCGTCGAGGACCGACACGTGATGGTCACCGGTTTCCACCACCAGAAAGAGGTTGAGCGGATCGGCGCTGAACACCGGTGTCGGCGACAGCGTCGCGGGGTCGGTGTGCTGGATGCGCGAGGCGCGAATGTCGGACTCGGTCCATTTGGGCGCCGGCGTGACCGGCGTGTAGATCCATTCGGCAAGGGCGGCGATCTCGTCCTTGCTCAAGACCTCGGCAAACGCCGGCATCTGCGTGGCTGCGCGCCCGCCGGTGATGACCTTGACCGCCTCCCCCTTGCGCAGCCGGGCGAGATTGTCGGGCAGCAGCGCCGGGCCCATGCTGCCCAGACGATCCGGCGCATGACAGGCCGCGCAATGCTGCTGGTAGTTCCGGGCGGTGGCCGGCGCCCCCTCATCGGCCCACGCCGGCAGTGCCAGTGCGATCAGCGCGGCTGCAATCGATGTCGGCAGGCGCATCATGAGCCCACCTTTTCAATCCGCGTCCATGGCGTGTTGAGCACACGCACGGAGCCGTAGTCCGCCGCATCCACGCCGATCTCCGCATCGCTCAGATAGCACGCGGGGTCTTCCGCCCACGGGTTGCCGGTGATCTGTTCCGCACGCACGCGCGAACTGCCATTGCAGATGTCGAGATACCTGCAGGCTCCGCACCGCCCCTCGAGCTTGCGCGGATGCGGCTTGAGCCCGGCCAGCAGCGGATTCGACAGATCGTTCCAGATCTCGCCAAAGGCCCGCTCCCGCACATTGCCCAGGGGGATGTGCCACCACATAGTGTCCGGGTGAACCACGCCGAGATTGTCGATGTTCGCAACGTTCACGCCGCTGGCGTTCCCGCCCCACTGGCGCAGCTTGCCCTCGATGTGTTCGGCATGCTGCGGAAAGCGGCGCCGCACCCAGTGCAGCAGGAACACGCCATCGGCATCGTTGTTTCCGGTCACGAAGTCCTTCTCGATGCCGCGCTGGTGAAGTTCGAGACAGGTTTCGAACAGAAGCTCCATGGCGTCGCGGGTGGTGCGGTGCTGGGCATCGTCGCCACGGTGCTTGTTGCCGCGTCCCGCGTAATTGAGGTGAGAGAAGTAGAACTTGTCGATCGCCTCCTCCTCCACCAGTCGCAGCAGTCCGCGCAGGTCGTGGGCGTTGTCCTCGGTCATGGTGTAGCGCACGCCGACCTTGATCCCGCGCTCAACGCACAGACGGATGCCCGCCATCGAAGCATCGAATGCGCCTGCCTTGCGCCGGAAGCGGTCGTGGGTGTCGGCAATGCCGTCGAGACTGACGCCGACGTAGTCGAAACCGATGTCGTCGATCGCGTCGATATTGCCTTTGTCGATCAGCGTGCCGTTGGACGACAGGGCAACATAGAACCCCATCTCCTTGGCCTGCCGGGCAATGTCGAAAATGTCCGCTCGCAGCAGCGGTTCACCGCCCGACAGGATCAGCACCGGCACCCGCGCCGCCTTGAGGTCACCCATCACCCGGTACACCTCGCCGGTAGACAGCTCCCCGGCGAAGTCCGTATCCGCAGAAATCGAGTAACAGTGCTTGCAGGTCAGGTTGCAGCGCCGGATCAGGTTCCAGATGACGACCGGCCCTGGCGGATTGTGCCGGGGCGCGACCGGGGTGGGATGATCAAGCTCGCGGATGAACTGGGATATGCGGAACATGACGGTCTGGCCTCCTGGTTCCCCGGATTACACCGCACCACGACATGACAATAAATGATGCGGGTCAAGCAAGGGGGCCGATCCCCTGTCGCCGCAGGTTTTTGCATTGCACCAAAAACAGGCAACTCGCGCCCCCCGCGCCCCAATCGGGGGAGCAAAAAGCGCTTCAGAACCGGGCGATCAAGGCAGGAACCCCGGATTCATGGGCTTTTCCATGCTGGCACGCTACATGCTTTTCATAAATCAGCTCGGGCCAACGGCGGCCTGAGGCATGTGCAACAGGGCATCAACCTGAATCAGCGCAGCAAATGGACAACGGCGTCCATTTCCACCCTTCGTTTCCGAGGGCGTGGAGATGGACGCTTTTTTGCGTTCACACGGCTTGCTCACCACTCACCCAGGGGAAAATCATGTCATATATCGCGCCCGCAGAATTCGTCACCAAGATGGTTGACGCAGGAGAGTCGAAGATCTTCATGTCGACTCGCGACACACTGGTCCGCGCCTACATGGCCGGCGCCATTCTTGCGCTGGCCGCGGCCTTCGCGGTCACCATCACCGTGCAGACGGGGCAACCGCTTGCCGGCGCCATGCTGTTCCCGGTCGGCTTCTGCCTGTTGTACCTGCTGGGCTTCGACCTGCTTACCGGCGTGTTCACGCTCTGCCCGCTCGCGCTCATCGACAAGCGCCCCGGCGTCACCGTCAATGGCGTGTTGCGCAACTGGGGCCTGGTGTTCGTCGGCAACTTCGCCGGCGCGCTGACGGTAGCGGTGATGATGGCGATCATCTTCACCTTTGGCTTCACCGAAGCACCCAGCATCGTTGGCCAGAAGATCGGCTCCATCGGTGAAGGACGCACCGTCGGTTACGCAGATCACGGCGCGGCCGGCATGCTCACGCTGTTCATCCGCGGCGTGCTGTGCAACTGGATGGTATCGACCGGCGTTGTCGCCGCGATGATGTCGACCAGCGTGTCGGGCAAGGTCATTGGCATGTGGATGCCGATCATGCTGTTCTTCTACATGGGCTTCGAGCATTCGATCGTAAACATGTTCCTGTTCCCGTCCGGCCTGATGCTCGGCGGCAACTTCTCGATCTACGACTACCTGGTGTGGAACGAAATCCCGACCGTCGTCGGCAACCTGGTCGGCGGCCTCGCCTTCGTCGGCCTCACGCTCTACTCCACCCACGTGCGCACCGCCCCCAAGCGCAGCGCTGTCTGAACCATCATCCGGCACACGGGCCCCACAGATCGCGGGGCCCGTGCCCATGACAGATGTCGAGCACACTCTCGCTGAGCGCCGGCCAGTACTCCGACAAGGGGCGCAAGGAAATCAACCAGGATTTTCATGGCCTGAGCATCCCTGACGGCCCCCTGCTGAACACGAAGGGCATCGCCATCGCCCTCGCTGACGGCATCAGCAGCAGCGATGTCAGCCACGTCGCCAGCGCAGCCGCGGTCCGGAGCTTTCTTGACGACTACTACTGCACCTCGGAAGCATGGACGGTCAGGACCGCTGCGCAGCGCGTGCTCGAAGCGACCAACTCCTGGCTGTACGCGCAGACCCGCCAGAGCCCCTACCGTTACGACGGCGACCGTGGTTATGTGTGCACCCTCAGCGCCCTGATCATCAAGTCCGCAACGGCCCACATCTTCCATATCGGCGACAGCCGGATCTACCGCCTGCGGGACTCGAATCTCGAACAACTCACCGACGACCATCGGATCGTCGTGTCGCATGACACCCACTACCTCGCCCGCGCCCTCGGGATTTCCGCACAACTGGATATCGAATATCAGCGCCTGGCAGTGAAAGAGGGCGACATCTTCGTGCTGGCCACCGACGGGGTGTACGAATTCGCCTCGCCCCGCTTCATCGTCGACGCCATCAGCGAAGCCGCGATGGATCTCGACGCCGCGGCACGGAGCATCGCTGAAGAAGCCCTCACCCGCGGCAGCACCGACAACCTGACGATACAGATCGCACGCGTCGACACCGTGCCCGACGGGACAGCGGCCGAACACAGGCAGCAATGGCTCGACCTGCCACCCGCCCCCATCCTCCAGCCGCGCATGCTGTTCGACGGCTACCGGATCATTCGCGAAATACACGGCAACAGCCGCAGCCACATCTACCTCGCCGAGGACGGCAACAGCGCCACACGGGTGGCAATCAAGATCCCCTCGGTCGATCTGCGCGGCGATCCCGCCTATCTGGAAAGATTCATGCTGGAAGAATGGATCGCGCGCCGCATCAACAGCGCGCACGTCCTCAAACCCAGCACGCTGAAGCGGCAGCGCACCGCGCTCTATGTCGTCACCGAGTTCATCGAAGGCCAGACGCTGGCGCAATGGATGATCGACAACCCGGCGCCACCGATCGAAACCGTGCGCGACATCGTCGAACAGATCGCGAAAGGCCTGCTCGCCTTCCATCGCATGGAGATGCTGCACCAGGATCTGCGCCCGAACAACATCATGATCGACAAGGCCGGCACGGTGAAGATCATCGATTTCGGTGCGACGCGCGTGGCCGGCCTGATCGAATCGGAAACGACGACCCTGCAGCCGCACATTCTCGGCACCGCCCAGTACACCGCGCCGGAATACTTTCTCGGCGAAGCGGGTACGCCCTGCGCTGACCTGTTCTCGCTTGGCGTCATCACTTACCAGATGCTGAGCGGCCGCCTGCCCTACGGCGCCGAGATTGCAAAAACCCGCAGCAAGGCCGCGCAGCGAAAGCTGAAGTACGCCTCGGTGCTCGACGACTACCGCGAGATTCCAGCCTGGATCGACCCGGTCCTCGCCAAGGCCGTTCACCCGGACCCGAACAAGCGCTACCAGGAACTCTCCGAATTCATCTACGACCTCAGGCACCCCAACAACACGCTGCTGGGCAAGGGGCCACCGCCGCTCATCGAACGCAATCCGCTGGTGTTCTGGCAAGCCCTGTCGTTCTGTCTGAGCCTGCTCGTGCTGCTGCTGTTGAGCACCAGTTCGCTGGTGAAATAGGCGACCTCAGGCAGACAGGATCAGCCACGCAGCAATGCCCCACAGCATCAGGGCCACGCCGCCATCGAGAACCTGCCATGCACGCGGGCGCCTGAACACCGGGGCCAGCAACCTTGCGCCGTAGCCCAGCAGCACGAACCAGCACACCGAACCGGCAATCGCACCCGCAGTGAACAACGGACGCAGTTCCGCCGCCTGGCTGTTGCCGATTGAACCCAGCAACACCACGGTATCGAGATAGGCATGCGGATTGAGCAGACTGAAGCCGGCAGCCGTCAGCAGTGCCTGGCGCCAGGTCAGGCGGCGACGCTGACCGGCGTCCGCCTGCAGGCTGCCACCCGCAAGTGCCGAGCGCAGTGAGCGCAGCCCGTACCAGCCGAGGAAAGCCGCGCCGCCGTAGCGGGCCGCCTCCATCCAGTCGGGATTGGCCGAGAACACTGCACCCAGTCCGTTCATGCCGAGCAAAATCAGGCTGATGTCGCACAGGACCGACACCACGACCGTGAGCAGTACATGTTCGCCACGCAGCCCCTGACGCAGCACATGTGCGTTCTGTGCGCCGATGGCCATGATGAGTCCGAGGGTCAGCATAAACCCGTTCAGAAAGCCGGCATTCATGATCAAGCTCCAGTGAATCCCAGACCGCCTGTGCCACGTCGCCGGATCGGTCTGGGTGCATGAAATGTAGATGCACCCGGACCTTAAAATAAGTAATATCGTTAAATATCGTTTTACATGATTTTTTCTAATGTTAGACCTGCGTCTGCAAGCTTTTGAGGCGGTGCTCAAGGAAGGTGGCTTCGAGCGCGCTGCGCGCCATCTGAATCTGACCCAGTCTGCGGTTTCGCAGCGGGTGAAGCTGCTCGAGGCAGAGCTCGGGCAGGCGCTGCTGGTGCGCAGCAAACCTGTGCAACCCACCCCCGCCGGCCGCCGCCTGCTGCCCTATCTGACGCAGCTCAGGCTCGTCGAGGCCGAAGCCCAGCGAGCCTTGCGTCCGGGCGCCAAGGGGCAGCCACTGCGCCTGCCGATCGGGATCAATGCGGACAGCCTGGCGACGTGGTTCCTGCCCGCGGTCGAGCACGTGGTGCGGGAAGAACGCCTGGTGCTCGACTGCGTGGTCGATGACCAGGACCACACGCACACCCTGCTGGCAAACGGCGACGTACTCGGTTGCGTGAGCACCCGCGCCGACCCGATGCGCGGTTGCGCAGTGATGCGACTCGGCGTGATGCGTTACCTGTGCGTCGCCTCACCCGAGTTTCGCGCCAGACACTTTCCTTCGGGCCTCACCCGGGCAGCACTCGCGCGCGCACCGGCCATCGTCTATGGCCGCAACGACGACATGCACGATCTCTTCCTGCGCAACCAGTTCGGTCTCGACGCCGGCCACTATCCCTACCACGTCGTCCCCTCATCCGAGGGTTTCCTCGCGTTTGCCAAGAACGCGCTGGGCTACGGATTCGTTCCTGAGATTCAGGTCGTCGATGCGCTTGCAGCAGGCAGCCTCGTCGATCTCGCGCCCACGCAGCAGGAGACCGTCGAACTGTACTGGCACCACTGGCAGGTTCAGTCCTCGGTGATGGCGCAGTTCTCGCGGGATCTCGTCACCGGCGCCGCACGCGCGCTGGAGCTGCCGTCCGTCGATGACACGGCGGCACGCTGATCGCAGTCTCAGTCGCAGCGGGCACAGCCTAGGTCCTCGCCCGGTTCGCGAGGGTGACGCCGATCGCCGCCAGCGCACCACCGACGACCATGGATATCAGGATCGTCTCGCCCAGCACCAGGGCCCCCAGAATGACCCCGAAAGCGGGCACCAGATTGGTAAACACCGCCGCACGCGACGCGCCGATGGCCTTGATCCCTTCGTAATACCAGACGAACCCCACAACCGTGCCGAACACCCCAAGGTAGGCCATTGCGCCCCACACCTCCCATCCGAAGGCATGCCAGTCACTCGCCCTGAACTCCCACGCGGCGCCAACCGACAGAAACGCCAGCCCCCACATCGCCGCATACGTCGTCGCCGCAACCGGGCTCAGATCCTTGAGCGCCTTGCGCCCGATCAGCGTGTATGCCGCCCAGTTCATCACCGCGATGAACATGAGCGTTTCACCCGTTCCGATCGAACGTCCCAGATCGTATGCCACGGTCAGCAGTTCGCCGCGGGTGATGACGACTGCGGCGCCCACGAAAGCGATGCCGAAGCCGAGCCATTTGACGCGGCCCAGGCGCTCGTGAAACAGGAGACTGGCAAACACAGCGGTCGCAATCGGGTTCAGCGCGACCAGCAAGGCCGTCCGCCCCGCCGGCATGTGTGAAAGCGCCGCCAGAAAGCAGACGTTGTAGAGAAAGATCCCGGTGAACCCGAGTGCAGCGGTCACCAGTATCTGCGACCCGCGCAGCCGGGGCAGACCACCTTCGAGCTTCCACGCCACGAGCAGCAACAGCACCACCGCAATCGCAAAGCGCCCCGTTGCCGCCGCCATCAGCGGCATCTCCTGGGCAAGCACCCGCCCCGCGATGAAGGTGCCGCCCCAGAACAGCGCCACCATGACCAGCTTGACATACACCCACAGGCTGACGCCTTCAGCAGGCCCTGCGACAGGCAGTTCGGGCGCGGACTCGATGGCGATTGCCGGCAGCGGCGAAGGACATGACACATCGGTCTTCATGATCGTACGGTAGTGAATGGAGTCGGAAGCACATTGGCCGGATCGATATGCTATTCCTTATCTGGACGCTTGAATGAATGCGCTTCTGCTCATCCCGCAGCGGATCATCCCCGAGTGACCCCGAGTGGCCTTTACCCAGCTGAACATTCTTGTGGAGGTGGCGGATTCCGGCTGCGCATCCATTGGCACGGAAGCGTGCGGTGAGCCTGGCCGTTCGCAGTCTCGATCAGGCAACGCCGGCCCCGTCAGCTTTCCTCGAGACCGGCAGGGATCTGGCGGCGAGATGGGTCAGCTGCCGCAGGCAGGGGTCAGGTGACGCGGGCAGTGCGCAACTGTGCGCGCATCACCCGCATCCGGCAGCAGGGCATCCGTCAGGAACGGAGCTGGACGTACTTCAGCACTCTGGCGCCGAACATCACCACGAACAGCGAGAGCCCGATGAAGGCCACGCCGACCGCCTGCCACAGGCCGACCGTCTCGCCAAAGGTCAGCATGCCGGCCACGAGGCCGATCACCGGGACACCGAGGCTGAAAGGTGCGACGCGATTAGCGGGATGACGCTTCAGGAGGTGGGTCCATAGCCCGTATGCAGTGATGGTGGCGAGCCAGCCCAGATAGGCCACGCCGAGCCAGCCGGTCACGGAGGCATTGGTCCAGTTCGACTGCGCCTCGGCGGGGTCGAATGCCCAGCTCATCATCACGAACGGAATGATCGGCGTCAGGCTCGACCAGACCACGAACTGGAACGGGTTGTAGCCCGGGCTGCTGCGCTGCAGGTTGCGGGCAACGATGTTCGACACGCCCCACATCGCGGCAGCGCTCAGCGTCAGCACGAAGCCGCTGATGGTCATCTGCGTGGCCGTCACATCATGCGCGGCGAGGAAGCTCATCGCGAAACACAGCAGCCCCATACCAGCGAAAACCAGACCACCGGTGATCTGGCGCGTCAGCCGCTCCTTGAGCAGGAAGTAGCCGATGATGGTGGTAAAGAACACCTGCGTCTGCATCAGCACCGAAGCAAGGGCCGAGCTCATCCCGAGCTCAAAGCCGAGGAACAGCAGTCCGAACTGCCCAACGCCCTGAGCCAGACCGTAAGCGGCAAGCCAACGCCACGGCACCTTGGGCCGGGGGACGAAGAAGATGAGCGGCACGAGTGCAAACACATAACGTGCAGCCCCGAGCTGCCACGGAGTGAAGTCACGCAATGCCAGTTTCATGGCAACGAAATTGAGGCCCCAGATCACCACCACCGCGAGTGCCGCCGCCAGATCGCGACCGCTGAGTGCTTGATTGTTCATGCCAGCCTCAAGGCGCGCGGGCCAGCCGGATTCAGCGGAAGACAGGCGTCGTGCATACGCCAGGTGCCGTGCCAGCTCCGGGCGGGCTTGTAACCCAAACGAAAGCAGTCATCGAGCGGGGGTTCGACGCAGGTCATCGAGATTCCTTCAGAACATGCCGGGTCGGCAACGAGGAGCCGCAGGAAGCAGCAATCTCATCGTGATGACATGGATATTAGGCACACCGAAGGAAAACGGCTGGATCCACAGCGCAGGGAATATGGGGCCAGCGGGCACTCAGAACGGGCCCGGCCAGCCTCTGCGGCGCTGAAGACGGGAGGCGCTTGGCACGATGCCCCGTCGCCCGAGCCGCGGACACACGTTGATGCTGCCGGATACGGCCGCCAAGACAGCAGGCATTGCCGGCGGGTGCTGCACAGGTCCGGCCTGCGCCGGATCCGATGTCGAACGGATGCGGGAACCGCTCAAGAGCCGGCGTGATGCGGTCCGATTGAAACGCTGCAGCCCTACGCTGTCCTGAACCGACTGACTTGTTCTCGCAGCATGTGTGCCAGTTCGACCAGCTCCTGCGCACGCTCACTGGAATTCGCCGTCGACAGGTGAACCTCTTCGGTATCCTGGGCAATCTGCTCAATACGCTGTGCAATATCGGTGCTGGCTGCGCTTTGTTCCTGCAACGCAAGCTTGATTGAATCGACAGCATCGCGAACCGAGCTTGTGGCTTGATTGAGACCCAGCACCGACGATTGAACCTCCTCAGTGTATTGGGCGCCCTCGAGTGCCAGGCGTTGAGTGAGTGACAGATTCTCCTGCGCCACTTTAGTGCTGTTCTGTACGCCAGTGATCATCGTCGAAATTTCGAGCGTAGAGGCGGTTGTCCGTTCAGCAAGCTTCCTGACCTCATCTGCTACAACTGCAAAGCCCCGGCCCTGCTCACCTGCGCGCGCGGCCTCAATAGCCGCGTTGAGTGCGAGAAGATTCGTTTGATCAGCAATGTCCCGAATCGTCCTGGCAATGCCATTGATGCCGTCAACCTTCGAGCTCAGCTCGTCCATCATGGCCGACGACTGGATCATGCTGTTGGCCACCCTGCTTATTGTGCCAGTGGTCGCAGTAACCCCGTTAAGGCCTTCGCGGACTTTCTCTTCAGCATCCAGCGATAGCGTAGCGGCCTGGGCCGCATGCTCTGACATGACCCCAATACTGACCGTCAGTTGCTCAACGGCGGCCGCAATCGCCGAGGTTGCCGAGCTCTGTTCCTCTGTTCTCAGCGAGATGTTCGTTGAATTGCTCCGAAGACTATCGCTGGTTTTCAGCACCGCTTCCGAGCTGAGGACAATCTTGTTGATCAGCTCACGCAAGTGCGTCTGCATTGCGTGCGCTGCTGCCAGAATGCTTTTCGGGTCTGCGCTGCCCAGCTCGATCTCATGTGTAAGGTCACCTCCGGCAATGCGACTTAAAGCCGTGGCGGTGAACTCAGGCTCCGCGCCAACCTGACGAAAAACACCGCGCCCTACAAAGATCGTGAACAGGACCACTAACACCAGAACAAGACCGCTTACTGCGATGGCGCTCGTTATTGACGCGTTGAGGACGGAAACCAGTTCAATCCGTTTCAGCTCAGCCTGCTTCTCGCTTTGCTTTACCTGGTCCAGCAATAACGCTCGAACAGCGCGCCACGCCGGCGTCTCCCTGGGCGAAAGGAAGGCGATAGCCTCGCTGACCTGACCGCCCTTGGCCAACTCAAGAACCTCGAACTGCAAGGGCCGCCACTCCGCGATGCGCGCTTCAAGCTCATCCGCTTTGCTGGCTTCCGTGGTTTCCTTTCTCATGAGTTCGAGCAAACGTACGATCTCCGTGTTGAAGATTTCGCCCGCATTGCTGTAGTTGTCATACCCCTTCTTGTTGGCCGGGTCGAGAATGATGTTCCTTAGCGCCTGCCCCATCTGCAAGCCGTTCGCGTAGGTGACGGTGGCACTGCGATTCAGCGCGACAGACTGATCGACAAACTCCAGGAGGTGTGCCTTGCTTCGCTGCGAATACCAGAGCGTTGCGCCTGCCAGCACGACCACGCCGAGAAAGCTGACCAGTCCAAGCAGCAGAAGACGAGCTTTCAACGATTGAAAATTGTTTAGCATTCTATGTTCCTGTCAGCTTCGCAGCACTACTGTGCCGTAACTTTGCGCCTTGAAGACCAGCGCCGGATCTGCGTGAGGACAGCTTCCAGCCATTCGACTGCAGATTGCGTTTGGCCTTGATTACGTAAACGGCAGACTTCCCCAGAACTGAATATTGATTGTGCAGAAAAATGAGCCTAGATCGCTTCCTGCGTGTGGGGTAAACCTCGCCATTGCCCGTATTGGGAACTGAAGCGTCCCGCCAACGCCTGCTTCGACGATTTCATGCAAAAGCCATATTACCTACGGGCTCGCGATCGAATACTGGGTCCTCCGTGGATCAGACTTCCGCTGATCGCAGATGACCGGACCGTGACCTCGCGGGGGTGGCACCGTACGTCAGCACGGCGCCAGTCCGAGATGGCTCTGCGGGATCCTCCGCTACGGATTCCCGAATTGGCTAAGGCTGAAACGCAATGGATACTCCAACAAGCAATCTTGAACGTCCTTTCCTTCAACTTTATGCCTTTCGCAACGAGGCTTCATTGTTACTTGGAGACAGTTCGAGCTGACTGATCGGCTGAGGATCCGCGACCTGTCTGAGTCACGGTGCTTTGCCCAACTTTTTGATGGCCACCCGGTATATGTCAGGATAACAACAACCCCCGATCTCTCCGCAGTGGTGCGTACCGCGTGTGCCGTCGCGTTGAGTCTGAGCGTCGGTGCCGCCATGGCTCAATCGGCGGAGTATTCCGACTCGAACCTGCGCATCAGCGGCTTCGGAACCGTGGGCCTGACCCATGCCAGCGCCCCGTCCGGATGGGGTTTTCGCCGCGATATATCACAGCCTGAAAACGATGGCGGCACGCGGGCTGATATCGATTCGCGTCTCGGCGTACAGATCAATTATTCGCCTACGCCACAGTTCGAGCTTGTAGGTCAGATCGTTGCGGCCCGTCGCTCTTCCTGCGCGCCCCTTGGCGACAACATCGAGTGGGCATTCGCAGCCTATCGTCCGCAACCCGATGTGCTCGTGCGTATCGGACGGGTGAATATCGATTCATTCCTGTTGTCGGATTATCGCAATGTCGGTTTTGCCTACCGTTTCGTGTGTCCTCCGGTTGAATTCTACGGGTCGCTCCCGGTATCGCTCGACGGCATCGATGTCAGCCGGGATCTGCGGTTTGACAACAGCCGCTGGCGGCTCAAGGCGTTCGCAGGAAGATCCGTGAGCGGTGACCTCGCCGTCGACGGCCGCGTCGGGGCAAACCCGGTGTTTGGTGTCACGGTGTCACGGTGTCACGGTGTCACGGTGTCACGGTGTCACGGTGTCACGGTGTCACGGTGTCACGGTGTCACGGTGTCACGGTGTCACGGTGTCACGGTGTCACGGTGTCACGGTGTCACGTGAGTCGGACGGTTTGACCGTGCGGCTAGGCTTCGCCCGCACCGGTTTTTCCAGCAATGCGCCGGAACTCCGGCCTCTGATTGATGGCCTGGATGCGATGGCAGCCGTACCTGTACCAGAGGTCGCGGCCCAGGCGCGCGAGCTGGCCGCCAGTCTCGACAACAAGGGCGATCACACGATCTACCAGTCCCTTGGCCTGAACTACGAGGTGCTGGACTGGCAGTGGACACTGGAACTCACCAAGGTTTCCGGTCATCCGACGTCACGGTTTGTCGCAGGTTATGCCGGTGTCGGACGCCGATTCGGGTCGGTCACGCTATCGGGTGGGGTCAGTCGTATCCGTACCCCCGACTTGCCGGAGGCAACGCCCGACTGGGCCTCGGCCCTGCGGCTGCACAGCAGGCCCAGATTCTGGCGTCGTCTGCGGCCTATGCCCGCAATGCCTCGGGAGCAAACCAGCAACCCCTGTCACTGGGGCTGCGCTGGGATCCGGACCCGCAAATGTCGCTCAAGGTGCAGTGGGATCACGTCCGGATCGATGCAAACGGCGGCAGGTTATGGTCAAACGCAACGCTGGATTCCGGCCACGCCAACGTGATGAGCGTAGCACTGGACTTCATCTTCTGAAGTCGCCCATGTGCAGACTTGTCCTCTCTCTACTGTTCGCTGCCACGATCTTGCAGGCCGGGCATTCACGAGCCGACTTCTTTCTGATTGTGCAAAGCAGCAATCCAGTACATGCATTGACGCTGAAAGAGGCAGTCGACCTGTTCATGGGGCGCAGCCGGGCGTTTCCGAACGGGGGCTTTGCACTTGTCTTCGATCTGCCGCGCGACGATCCGAAACGTGTCGCGTTCTATCGTGCCCTGACCAGCTGGAGCCTGCGCAGGTTAACAGCTATTGGTCGCGCCTGATGTTCTCCGGGCAAAGCATGCCGCCGCAACCCCTGCCCAACGAAGAAGCCGTGATTGACATCGTAAAACGCAATCCCAGCGCATTGGGCTGGGTGACCCGGGAGCCCGCACACAAGGACGTACGCACGGTACTGATATTGAAGGGACCGTCCTGATGAAAGGGGACGACGCAATCAACCGGACCGGCGGGCTGCAGGCGCGTCTCATGCTGACAATCGTGCTTGGCGCTGTCGTCCTTTCGGTTGCTGCGGGCGCACTGGCCTTCGTCCTTGGACACCAGCGCGCGGTCCGCACCAGCATTTCCACCCTTTCGGATCTGGCACAGGCAGTCGAGAAAACGGTTGCGATCGGAGCCTATGCCGGCGACGCCATTTTGTTGCGTGAAGTCGCCGACGGGCTGATGCGCAACCCTCTGGTGGCCTCGGTCGAGGTTCGCTCGGCACGCGGCGAGACCTTGGTCCGGCTGCCCGATGGCCCGCCCCCTGAAGTGTCTGACGACATCGAGCCCATGCATGCCGAACGCCTTTTGAGTTCGCCCTTCGACGAGAGTGAATCGGTCGGCGTGTTTGTAATTCGGGCCAACCAGACGCGGGTCAATGGCATTGCCCGACAAGAGGCCTTGTTGCTGGCAGCCATGATGATCGGCCAGGCCGTGCTGCTTGCACTGCTGCTGTGCGGCGCAGTGGCGGTACTCATATCGCAACCCAACATCAAGCTGGCGCGGAACATGCGGGCGATGACGCCCGGTTCCACAGAGCGTCTGGACACCCCTTCCCGCCACCGCCGCGATGAGATCGGCTCCTTGCTTGGCGGCGCCAACGCCTTGCTCGACGCCAATACGCGTGCCTTGCAGCGCGAGCGAACCTTGCGCGAAGGGATCGAAGCAATGGAAGCGCAGTATCGACGGATTTTCGATTCGAGCAGCGCCGGCATATTCGTGCTCGATGAACATGGCCGGCTGATCAACAGCAACCCCACGGTGTCGAAAGTCGTCGGCATGTCTCTGGCGGCGATGGGCGACCTGCCCCGCGATGACTTCATCGACCGGATACTCGCACAGCCCGAAAGGGTGCGCACCATGATGCAAACCGCTGCACGCACGGGCGAGACTGTCTCTGGCGATCTGGAGCTGATCCAGAGAGTAAATGCGCGGCGCTGGGTCCATTGCCTGTTTTCGGTTCATCACAGTCTCGAGGCAAGCACTCAAGGACAGGAGCAGAACACGACTGAAGGTCTCATTTATGACATTACCGAACGCAAGAGAACGGAAAGTGCGGTCCAGTACCAGGCTGAACATGACGCGTTGACCGGCCTGCACAACCGCGCCGGCAGTCATGCCGTGATCGATCGCCTGATTGCCGGCGCCGTCGCCGTCGCGGATGGCTCCGCTTTGAGCGTGCTGCGCATCGATCTCGACGGCTTCAAGCAAGTCAATGATGAGCACGGCCATGAAGCCGGCGACCAAGTGCTGAAGGTCTGCGCCGAACGCATGAACGCAGTGGTCCGGCGCTCCACCGATCTGGCCGGGCGGCTCGGCGGGGACGAGTTCGTGGTGGCCTTGCGCGATGTCGGCCCCCTGGAGCCGACGCTGAGCGCAACCGCGGCCAATCTGCTGTCCGTGTTGTGCGAACCCGTCATCCTGAGCGACGGGACGGCAGTGCGCGTCGGTGCCAGTATCGGGATTGCCTGTGCGCCACGTGATGGTACCGACCGGGCCACGCTGTTCGAACTGGCGGACGCGAGCATGTACGAGGTCAAGCGGACCGGAATAAACAATTTCGCGATGGCCGTCGCGCCTGCGCCCTGCGATCGGCATTGATTGACCGAAGTTGATTGACCGGAGTCAGGTTCCCCTGCGCCGGCGCAGTGCGATGAGAAACGGCAGGCTGAACGGAGCCATATCCCGTCCAGCGCGAAAGCGCGCGGCCAAACCGGCGCTTTCGGCTGAAAGCCGCTTGATCTCCATCAGTCGGTTTGCGACGCTGGTGACGTGCTCCCGCCATTTCGCACTAACGAAGCTGCAAGGGCGATCAATGCGATCAGTCCGGCAAGCCTTGCCCACCCGCTGATCTGGGTCTCGACCACCACGCTGTTGCCGGCGGTCGCAGCATAGACTCTTCGCGGCGCCACCGGATCGACCGCGAGCACGGTGATCGGGGGTAGATCCGCACCGCTGTTGATGATCCGCCAGTGCAGACCGGCATCATCCGAGCGGAAGATGCGTCCCGACCGCCCGCCTGCATATAGCGTCGCCGGGGCCTGCGGGTCGAATGCGATGGTCTGGATGAAGGGATCGATGAGGCCCTCATTGAGCGGCAGCCAGTGCCCCCCCCCGTCCGAAGACCGATGAACACCGCCGCCGTTGCTTGCCGCGTAGATGACCGCAGGACTGAGCGGATCGATTGCCAGCGCCTGTATATCGAGCTGCCGCAAGCCCATATTGACCGCCAACCAGACCGCCCCACCCGCAGCGCGCTTGAAGATGCCTTTGCTGGTGCCGACATAGACGGTATCGAGGTGCTGAGGATCGAACACGATGTGTCTGATGATCGCGCCGCCGATCTCGCCCACGACGCGCCAGTGCTCACCGCCATCCTGTGTGCCGAACAACTCACCGCTGGCACCACCTGCAAGCATGACGCCCTCGTGCCGGGGATGAACTGCCAGCGAAAACAGGCCGGACCCCACGCCCTGACCCACGACATGCCAGTTTCTGCCTCGGTCGCGGGACATGAAAACACGCCCTCCACCGCTCACTGCATGAACCCTGAAATGGTCCACCGGATCGGCGACGATTGCAGACACCCAGGGGTCGGCAATCCCCTGCCCCGCCTCCCACGAGCGCCCCCCATCCAGAGATCTGAAGGCGCCAGAATACCGGCTGCCGACGTGTATGACGGCGGGCTCGCCGGCCTTGAGCCCCTGATCGATGAGCAGTGTTTCGACCTGCAGATTGTGCAGCCCGCGATTGGCGCTGCGCCACCCGTCGCCGCCATCCGACGACATCCGCACACCGGCAAACCGCGTCCCCGCAAAGACATGTGCTGGCAAGCGCTCGTCGATGGCGAGCGTTTCGACCTCCGAGCCACGCGTCCATGCCGCCACGGCGTGCCAGGTGTGTGCGCCGTCGCCTGAGCTGAACACCTCGCCCGATTGCGCTTGCGCGTAGAAAGTCCCGCTGGGCGCTCGCGCCAGCCCGGTCACCATGGAATCGTCGAGCCCCTCGTTTGCAGCAGTCCAGGTACGGCCGTCATCACGGGACACGACGACGCCTTCGCCCGGCAGCGCCACAAGAATTGCATCGCTGCCGGCGTCGACAAGCACGTCCTGCACAAACCAACCCGGCATGCCGATTTCCACCCAGTGCGCGGCGCCGGCCTGCTTGCGGTAGAGGCCACCCATCGTGCCCGCATAGACGGTACCCTGCACCCGCGTATCGGTGGACAGCGCATTCACAAACGCATCATTCAGCCCCTCGGAATCGGCTCGCCAGCTTTCACAGGCATCGTCCGAGCGGTATACGCCGCCCCCGAAGCTCGCAACCATCAGCCCGGAAGGGTTCGCAGGGTCGACGATGATGGCGCGCAGCGCGAGCGTGTCCAGACCTGCATTGCACGGCTGCCAGGTCCGACCGCGGTCTGCGCTGCGGAACACACCTTTTGCGTCGGTCGCCGCAAAAAGTCGCGAAGGCGTGAGCGGCCCCACGGCGATGTCCACCACGGTCGCACCCGCCAGCCCGGCACTGGCCCGCTGCCAGCGCTTGGCCGCATCGAGCGAGCGGAATACCCCGCCTTCCCGCGTTCCCGCGTACATCACCCGCGCATCAAGACGATCGAAAGCGATGGTCCGCACCGTCCCCCCCTCGGGGCCGATCGACTTCCAGCCGCCATCCCACCTTGCACTGCAGAACAGGAACGCAAGCGCCACCCACGCGCCAGATACGAGCACACCACCCCACGCCACCTCAGAGCGCAAGCTCATGGACGAACACGGCAACGTTGTCTGCGAGACTTGCCCGGATCCGCTGCGCAACAGGTGCATGCGCGCTCAGATCGAGTGAGCAACGGTAAATGCTTGCGCCAAGCTTGATCGTGCGCCGATCGAACACCTGGTTCATCAGGTGGGCGACCCGCAAGGAGGTATGGAAGTTGATGCACATCAGCGTGGTTTCGATCCGCTTGCCGAGCTGGACACAGGTCCCGATATGAAAGCACCCCGCACCCGCCGAATGACTGCTCTCGTCAAATACGGGCGGCATGCCACGCTGCGCGGCATCAAGCGCGCTGCGCGCAAGGCTGCGCTCGACACCGCTCGCATTCGCATGAAACAGCGCCAGCCCAAGCTCGCCGATGGTAAAGCGCTCGAGCGCCGGCGGGTCGCAGTCGCGCGCCTCCACCGTCCATCCGACGTTATCCATGATGATCATATGGAAGCGGTGCCAGCGATCGAAATCGCGCTCGCGATCGAAGCGTGCGTCTGCCCCCAATTGCGCAAAAAGCAGTGCATCCAGCACATCGGCCCGTGCGGCATGAGCAACTCCGGCAACGAAGGACACAAGGCTGCCCTTTGCAACATAAGCACTTTGCTGCTCATCACTTGTCGCGGTCGATAACCCCCGCATCGCAGGGCGAAGCGGTCCGGCGAAGGCGCGGCCTGCATGCACCAGCCCGGGCGCGGGAAGGGGCAGGTTCTCGACGAAGGCAATCTGTTCCGGGGAGTCGGTCCGCAACGGTCTTCACTCCAGTCGTTCGCACACGCCGGGCCGGGTGCGTGTGGGTCGGTCAGGGACGGTTCCCGGCTTCCTCCTGTTCCAGAAACCGGCGCAACAGCACCGGCCGTGCGGTCTCGAAGATCGCCATGTTGAGCCTCGCTGCCCAGATGGCGAGCCGGAACGCATGACGGGGCGCGGCTTCAGGCACGGCGGCTGTTGGCAGTTCGACCAGTTCCGCAGGGAGCGCAACGAGCAAGATCGATGTCAGCAGCGGCACTCCATTCGCGTCCTGCTCGACAAGCCCGGCCCAGCGTGGCCGGCGTGGCCATTCACCCGCAACCTGCAGCTTTCCGATCAGTCCGCGCGTCATCGGATGTTCGCCAAGCGCCTGCTTCAGGATGCGCTTTGCCGCCCCCTCCTGCGTTTCGTCCGGCACTTCGTACGCGGTGTTCCAGGCACGCTCCACCATGACCCAACCCAGTTTCGCAAGCGTCTTCTCGCAGGTATCCAGCCAGTCATCGGGCTGCTCTTCGATGGACACGCCGACATGGGCCGCATGTGCCTCGGCCGCCCAGGTCGTCAGCGTCACCGCGTCGCGGGCCGCATCGGCGACATCCTGACCAAAGGCGAAGATCAGGTTATCGGAGACGCGGTACGCCCTCTGAGACTCAAGGTAACGCTCCGTGGCCGTCACGCCTTCCCGCCCGCTATCCTAGAAACCAAGATCGAGATCTTCGACGTAGGCCGCGACATGGTCGCGCATCTTCTGCTCCAGCTTGTCGCGCGCGCCCTTGGCGTAATAGTCCTGATTGAAGGTCGCCACCTTCTGATCCTTGTAAATGGACACATCAGAGCTCTTCCAGTTGAACCACAGCACTGTGGTGTCACGCGTCTTGAAGTCCAGCGCAAACGCGCCGAAGGCCAGCGACAGCGACTCGTTCTCCTTGCTCGCCACGCCGAGGAGAAACTTCCCGGCCTTGTCGCTCATGGTGGAGTTGTTGAACAGCTTGATACGGTTCCCGTCCCGCGGCAGCTTGCCGATGGCATCAATCGCAGCCTTCGCGATCGCCGCCCCGTTCTGCGATGCCACAGCCGTCAGCACCTCGATGATCACGGCATCCACCGACAGCCCCTGCGAGGCCGCCTTGTACTTCTCCCAGCTGAACGACATCACCCAGCCCAGGTTGGACATCACCTTGGAATAGTTCGCGAACCATGCCTGCATGCTTTCGAACGACTGGTTGTCGGGCACCACGATGTCGGAATTGAGTTGTGCCGCCAGCGTGGTGTATTCGATGTCCTGCTTGTCCTGCCCGGAGAGGTTCCCCGAGAACGCAGTCACCTGCCCCTTGATGAGGGCTGCAGTGGGTTTGTCTGTTTCAGCGCTCAGGGGCGCGCCAAGAATGGCGGCACGTTTGGACTGATGCCCGAGCATTCTTGCGTCGGCTTCAATGTCCGGAATCTGAAGGGACATCACGTACTGGTCGGAATCCTGTGTCATCTGGCTCTCCGTTATGTGATTCAGGGGCTGATCGACAATGTTCGACGTAACGCGCTCAACAGCGGAGGTCGACAGCGGCGTCCTGTCAGTCTAGTTCAATCACCGGGCATTGAAAGTCCGAGGGGAGATGCGCCTGCGATGTGCAGGCGGACCAAGGCCGCCATGCCGCGCGTCATCCTCCCCACCGGCCACTAGCTCAGCCTGATGCCGGTCTTCTTGAGAATCGCCGTGGAAAAAAGGACATCGTGCGCGCGACACGCGCGGGGAAAGCGGGTCTGGATCAGCGCCGCGACTTCGTCGACACGCTCGAGTGCGGCCTCGCGGCTGCCTGCGTGCACCATCGCAAACAGGTTGTACGGCCAGTCGGGCAACTGGCGCGGCCGGCGGTAGCAATGGGTGATGAAACCGAGCGCCCCCACCAGCTCGCCGACTTCATCCACCAGCGCGTCGTCGATATCCCATACGGTCATGCCGTTTGCGGTATAGCCGATGGCGTAGTGATTGGGCACTGCGCCGATACGCCTGATCGCACCGCTGGACAGCATCGCCGCGAGACGTTCGCGCACCACGGCTTCGGTGCAGCCAAGCTGGCTGGCGAGCTCGGCATAGGGACGCGGCACCAGCGGCAAGCCCTGCTGGGTGGCGAGTACCAGGCGACGATCCAGTTCGTCGCCTCCCGCATCGACACCGCTCACCGATTCGTTCGTCATCAGGCCTCCAGCCTCATTTCGACGAAGTACTCCCTTTCCTTGGGAAACAGATGTACCGGCAAGCCGGTAAGAGTCTCGATGCGCGCCGCCGCATCCGCGATGCCCTCGGGGCTTGCGGTTGCGAGCACGAACCACATGTTGAAGGCATGCGTGCGGCAATAGTTGTGCGCCACGGCCGGCAGGGAATTGACGGCGTCCACCACCCGCTCCCAGTCGGCCTCGGGCACCGCCATCGCCGCCAGGCAGAAGGCACCGCCCATGCGCTCGATCTGGAACATCGGCCCGAAGCGGGTCAGCACGCGGTCGTCGAGCAGACTGCTCAGACGCGCGATCACTTCGTCCTCGCTCAGGCCAAGCATCGCCCCGATGGCTGCATAGGGTTGTTCCACAAGGGGAAACTCGCCCTGCAGTGCGTTGATCAGGCGGCGGTCGACGGCGTCAGGCTCACGACTGGCAGCGATACCGCGTGCGCCTCGTGCCGTGTGTTCAGCCATGACCGCTCTCCGGCCCCAGCGGCAGGTAGTGCGCGCCGCTCTGCTTGAAACGCCGTCCGCTGAACAGCACCGCATGCGGAAAGTGATCGAGCCCGAGCGCGCAGGCGATCTCGTCCCGCTGCGCAAGCACGGTTTCGCGGACGCTGCCGTGGATCATGCAGAACAGGTTGTAAGGCCAGTGCGGAAGGGACCGTGCGCGCCGATAGCACAGCGTCACGCCGGGGTGCCGTGCAAGCTGCCTGCCCAGCGTGCTGGCCAGTTCGTCCGGCACATCCCACACACACATGGCATTGGCCTTGATGCCGAGTTCATGGTGACGAACCACCACGCCGAAGCGCCGGATCAGCCCGTCCTCGAGCGCACGCGACACGATCTCGATCACCATGTTCTCGTTCAGACCGACCCGCTGACCGACGCCAGCCCACGGCGCGGGCATGATGGGCAAGCCGCGCTGCAGGGCGGCGAACAGACTGCGTTCCATCTCCGGCAGGGCACATGCCGTCGCAGTGCTGCCCGACACACGGGACTCGCACTCGGCCCGGTCTGCCGCACTGCGTCCGGAAAGATCGAAACCGAGATCGATATGGAATTCTTCTTCCAGCGGCAGGATGAGGGCATGGCAGCCGGTATCGGCCTCGATGGAACAGACCATGCGCCGCAAGGTCTTATCGTCGGCAGCGGACGCGACGAACCACAGATTGAAGGCGTGCTCGCGCTCATAGTTGTGATTGACGCCAGGCTCGGCGCTTACGCGTGCAGCGACGTCGTCCAGGCGTTCCGGTGGCACCGCCAGCGCCACCAGCGCGCCCGCACCCAGGCGACGCGGTGCGAACACCGCGCCCACCCGGCTCACCACACCGGACGTCACCCAGTCGAGATAGCGTTCGATGACCGCCTGCTCGCTCAGACCGACGCGGTCGCCGATCACGGCAAAGGGACGCGGCACGAGCGGAAAGCCGCGCTGCCAGTCGTTGAGAAGACGAAACTCGGCACTGTCGATGTCGAGCAGCAAGGGATGGATGCGTGCCATGGCTCAGAACCCGGTACGCGCTGCGCGGCTGGTAAAGAAGATGCCGCTCGGACTGGCTGCCGAAAAGCTGTGAAGCGGCTTGTGGCTGGCCGTGTCGTAGATGAACACCCGGTTGTCGTCCCGCGACGACAGCCATACGACCTCGCCGCGGGGCGCGAACTCCATGTGCAGAATGGCGCGTCCCGGCTGCAGCGTATCGACCACATCCTGGCTCAGGGTGTCGATGACCTGTACCCAGCCGTTCTCGGGAAAGGCGAAGTTGACCCACACCTCACGCCCGTCCGGCCGCGCCATCACGAACACCGGCTGGCTCTTCACCGCAATCCGCCCCACTTCCTGCCAGGTGGTGGTGTCCACCACCAGCACTTCATGACGGCCGATGGCGGGCAGGTAGGCACGCCCGGCTGCAATCGCCCAGCCGCGAAGGTGCGGCATCTTGTACACCGGCAATGGTGCGTCGCCCTTGCCGTAGCCGGCGAGAATCTTGCGCACACCCTGCTGCGGTTGCCACAGGTCGAGCATGGCCAGCCCGTCCTCACCGAACAGGCCGGCGATGTAGTAGCGCCCGTCGGGTGTCACCAGCGCATCGTAGGGCTGACGACCGGCGGGGAAGCGCTGCGTTGTCGGGTGTGCCGGATCGGAGAGATCGGTCACGCGGATCTCGTCCGCATCGAACAGGGAATACACGAAACGGTTGCCCGGGAGATCTGCCAGACCAACCACCTTGGAGCGCTGACCGTCGCTGCCGTAGCTCGCTGGCACGTCTGCGACCAGTTCGAGGGTTTCGGCATCGAAGGCCTTGATGCCGCCGGGGGTGTAGTTCTGCGCAACGACGATGCGGCCATCCTGTGAAATCGCGCCGCCAATCGCGTTGCCCGCCTGCATGATCCGCCGGACGATGCGCCCGGTCAGCAGGTCGACCTTGCTCAGGCCGCCATCGCGCCCGAACACGAAGGCATAGCGCGCGTCACGCGAGAACACCACCGAGGCGTGCGACAGGTCACCCAGCCCTTCGACCTGAGCGAGCACGGCGCGCGCGCTGGTATCGACAATTTTCACCCGCCCGTCGGCACGCTCGATCAGCACGCCAAGATCGCCGGTACCGCGCAGTACGGGCGCGGCCGTGGTGCAGGCCGACAGCAGGAGCACCATCACCGGCAACAGAATGCCCCATAGCAGCGGCGGGGAAAGGCGAACGTTTTCCTTCGACATGTAGCGACTCCTGCTTCTTTCTAGCGTTCTGCGCGCTGCAACGCCAGTCCACGATCGGCCGGAAAGCCGCGCATCAGCTGATCAATGATCCAGCGCGCTTCGAGTTCGGAGAGAATGCCGCGAAACGGCGGCATCGGCGTGCCGGGACGCCCGTACATGACGGTTGCCACCAGTCCGTCGACCGGTTTGTCCGCAAGTGCAGCGGGGGTCAGCGCGGGCCCGAGCCCACCGCCAAGCGTCAGCCCATGACAGGAGCCGCAGTCCTGGCGAACCATGTGCACCAGCACGCGTTCGCGTTCGGCCGCAAGCGGCGGCGTGGCCGAAGCGAACACGGACATCAGGGTGAGCCCGACAAGAACGAGAACATGCATCAACAGTGCTGGCGGCTTCATCATGCTATCCGTATGCGCTTCATCTGGGATAAGCATGACGCCTGAGCCCCATGCATGCCTTGACCCGAATCAACCGTGCCCTTCGGCAGCCGGGGCCGGCCCCGACTTCGGGCCGCAGAGACGAAAAAGCCAGGACAATCGCTGACGAGAGTCCTGGCCGTCGGAGCAGCGCGACCGGCGTCGCGCCTTCACTGCATCAATACACGTCGTGCTGGGTGTTATACAGGTTGAACTTGCCGGTCGGCGTGATCAGACGCGGATCCTTGATCACCGCCTTGAGCGTGCGCGTCTTGTCATCGACCACGACGATTGCCGACTCCTGGTTCTTGGCTGACCACACCGAGAACCAGACCTCGTCACCCTTGACGTTGTACTCGGGCTGCAGCACGCGCTTGGCGCCTTCACCCAGCTCAGCCCACTTCGCGATCGGCAACACCTCGAAGCCCTTGTCGAGCTTGTTGATGTCATACACGGCGATCGACTGGCTTACCGCCGGATCGGGGTTCAGTGCGGTGTCCACCCACAGGTTCGTCGACTTCGGGTGAGTCTTGAGGAAGAGCGATCCTCCGCCCTGCCCGTTCAGCGACTCGACCATCTTCCACGCATACTGCTTGTGCTTCTCGGGATCGGTACCGATCAGCGCAATGGTTTCGTCGCCGAGGTGGCCGGTCGCCCATACCGGACCATACTTGGGATGGATGAAGTTGGCGCCACGACCCGGGTGCGGGATCTTGCCGACATCGATCAGACCGGCAAGCTTGCCGTCCTTCGAATCCACCGCCGCAACCTTGTTTGACTGGTTGGCGGCAACCATGAAGTAGCGCTTGGAGCTGTCCCAGCCGCCATCGTGCAGGAAGCGTGCGGCTTCGATCTCGGTGGTTTTCAGCGCGTTGATGTTGGAGTAATCCACCATCAGGATCTTGCCGGTTTCCTTCACGTTCACCACGAACTCGGGCCGGTAGTGCGAGGCCACGATCGAGGCAACCCGCGGCTCGGGGTGGTATTCCTGCGTGTCCACCGTCATGCCGCGCGTACCGACGATCTTGAGCGGTTCGAGCGTGTCGCCTTCCATGATGACGAACTGCGGCGGCCAGTAGGAGCCTGCAATCGCGTACTTGTCCTCGAAACCCTTGTACTTGGAGGTTTCGACCGAGCGGGCCTCGAGACCGGTGCGGATCTCGGCGACGGTGTCCGGTTTCTCCAGCCACAGGTCGATGAGGTTGATCTTCGCATCGCGACCGATCACGTACAGGTAACGACCGGACGCCGAGGTGCGCGAAATGTGGACGGCATAGCCGGTCTTGAGGATGTTGATGATCTTCTTGCTGTCGCCGTCGATCAGGGCCACTTCGCCACTGTCACGCAGAGTGGTGGAGAAGATGTTGTCGAGGTTGTAGCTGTTCATCTTCTTCGTCGGACGCTTCTCCGGCGGCACGATCACCTTCCACGTCGCCTTCATGTCGGCCATGCCGAACTCCGGCGGTTGCGGCGGGGTTTGCTGAACATAGCGCGCCATCAGATCGACTTCGTCATCGGTCAGCTCACCCGACGTACCCCAGTTCGGCATCCCGGCCGGCGAACCGTACTTGATGAACACCTTGAGGTACTCGGTGCCCGAGGCCAGGGTCTTGTCGGGCGTCAGCGGCTTGCCGGTTGCGCCCTTGCGCAGCACGCCGTGACAGCCTGCACAGCGCTGGAAATAGATCTGCCGGGCCTTGTCGAACTCGGTCTTGGACATCGACGGTGCCTTGGGATTGATGTCCTGATACATCTCGACCGCCTCAAGCGGCGAACCACCCGCCTGGTACTTCATCTCGGCAGGCGAGACGTCCTTGTGAGTCTCCTCGGCCCAGGCCGCAGTCAGTGCCAGCGGCAGCGCAGCCAGCACGGCGGCATGACGAATCCAACGCATATGCTGCATTTTCCCTCTCCTTCGTAACGCATGAACAGACGAAAAAATCATGCGATCAGTATCGAACTGGTGCCGACTTGCGATCCTTGATGTGAATTAATTTTCCATGCTGCACTTAGGGATAAAGTCCAGTCATCCTAAAACTAGCAGATATTGACTGAGAATAAAGACCATGACCCAAAGCACCCTGCTTCGCCCTGCGTCCTCCTCGCTCATCCACCTCAACCGGGGATCTGCTGGCTCCTTCGCAAGCCCGGCGGCACCGCGCGAACCCGGGCACGCCGGCACCGCAACCGGCTCGGTCGCCCTCGTGGGCGCCGGCCCGGGCGACCCCGAACTGCTCACCATGAAGGCGGCCCGGCGCATCGCCGAAGCCGATGTCATCGTCTATGACCAACTCGTGGGCGAAGGCATCCTGGATCTGGCGCGCCCCGATGCACGGCGCATCTATGCGGGCAAGAAGGCCGGCAGGCATGCACTGCCCCAGGACGAGATCAACCTGCTGCTGGTGGAACTCGCGCTTCAGGGGCTCAGGGTCGTTCGCCTCAAAGGCGGAGACCCCTTCATTTTCGGACGCGGCGGGGAGGAGATGCAGGCACTGATCGCCAGCGGCATCGCCTGTGAGGTCGTACCCGGTGTCACCGCTGCAGCAGGCATGGCGGCAAGCACCGGCATTCCGCTGACGCACCGTGACCATGCACAGACCGTGGTGTTTGCCACCGGCCACCTGAAGGAAGGCAGCGTCGATCTCGACTGGGACGCGCTGGCCAGACCCCATCAGACCATCGTCATCTACATGGGCCTGGGTGCGCTCGACATCATCTGTCGTGAGCTGGTAGCGCACGGTCTGTGGCGCACCACGCCTGCCGCGGTCGTGCATGCCGCCACAACGCCGCAGCAGCGCATCGTCACCAGCACCCTGATGTCGCTCCCCTTCGAGGTGCGTGCCGCGAAGCTGCAGACGCCCAGCCTGATCGTGGTGGGCACGGTGGTTGAGCTGCATACCATGCTGACCAGAACGGTCGATCAGGTTGCAGCGCTTGCCGTCTGACCAGGCCCCTCGAACACCACGACGCTGCAATTCATCAGCGGACCTCCCGATGCCATAAACTGGGGTGGGCCCTGCATCGGTTGTAGAATCCTGCCCTTGTCCCGCATCCCATCATGGCAGGCTCGAACGTGGCGTCATCCCGCTCCAACCCGTTTCGCATCGCGATCAATGGTTACGGTCGCATCGGCCGTTGCTTTCTGCGTGCCCTTCACGAATCGTCGATCAGCGACCGCTTCAAGGTCGTTGCCATCAACGAGCCGGCCGATCTGGCCAGCATCGCCTACCTCACCCGCTTCGATTCCACCCACGGCCGCTTTCCCGGCCGGGTCGTCGCCGATGACGACGCCCTGCTGATCGGCGATCAGATGATTGCGGTCACCCACGCCACCACGCCGGAAGGCGTGGACTGGGCAGGCCTGGATCTCGATCTGGTGGTCGAGTGTTCGGGCCAGTACAGCGACCGCGCCGCACTGCAGCGCTTTCTCGATTCCGGTTGCCGGCGCGTGCTGCTCTCACACCCGGGCAACAGTGCCGCGGATGTGGACGCCACGATCGTGCACGGCATCAACGATGAAACGCTCACCGGCACCGAACGTCTGGTCTCGAATGCGTCGTGCACCACCAACGCGGTCGTCCCGGTGCTCGATCTGCTGCATCGCGAGCTCGGGATCGAGCAGGTACTGCTCACCACCCTGCATTCGGCGATGAACGATCAGCCGCTGATCGACGGTTATCACGACACCGACCTTCGCCGCACGCGCTCGGCAATGCAGTCGATCATTCCGGTCTCGACCGGTCTGGCGCGCGGAGTGGAACGGCTGCTTCCGGCGCTGACCGGCCGCGTGCACGCCAAGGCGATCCGGGTGCCGACGCACAACGTGTCGGCCATCGACATGGTGCTCACCCTCGAGCGCGACGCGTCAGCCGCGCACATCAACACCTTGCTGCAGCAGGCTGCCGCAGGTCCGTTTGCCGGCCTGATCGCCTGGTCGGACGAGACCCACGCCTCGATCGACTTCAATCACGATGCACACTCGGCCATCGTCGATGGCAGCCAGACCCGTTCCTGTGGTCCGCGCATGGTCAACCTGCTGGTGTGGTTCGACAACGAATGGGGGTTCGCCAACCGCATGCTCGATGTGAGCCGTCACTGGCTGAGCCTGAGCGACCACACGGCTGCCGCCGATGCCTAGCCCTGCCCTGCTGCTTAATCTGGCGCTCGACCTGTTTTCAGGCCAGCGCCAGCCGCGCGTTACGGAACCCGAGCTGGTGATGGACGACCCGGCCAGTGCCGAAGCCTTCATGCTGGCGGGGCGCGAAGACGGCATCCTGGCCCACACCTACCTCTACCATGCAATCCAGGCCAGCGCGGTCATCGCCCCCGGCGCCACCGTACTCGACCTTGGTTGCGGCCCGGCAAACCAGCTGGCCTTCATTGCCCGACTCAACCCCGACGCCCGCTTCATCGGTCTCGATGCGTCCGATGCGATGCTCGATCTGGGACGCGAAACACTGGCACGCAACGCCATCAGCAATACCCGGCTGTGCGCCGGCGACATGACCGCCCTGCGCGGCTTCGACGATGGCTCGGTTGATGCGGTGATCTCCACCATGTCGCTGCACCATCTGGGCAGTCTGGAGGCGCTGTCGAAGACCCTGTGCGAGGCACTGCGGGTCCTGAAGCCCGGCGGTGGTATCTATTTGGTGGATTTCGGCCGTCTGCGGAGACAGGCTTCGCAGGCCTTCTTTGCCACCGAAAATGCGGCGAGGCAGCCCAAGCTGTTTACCGAGGATTACTACAACTCCTTGCGAGCCGCCTTCAGCCTCGACGAGCTGCGTGCCGCAGCCGCGGTATTCGGCGCTGCGACACGTGTTCACCGAACCTTCCTGGTGCCCTTCCTGGTTGCCATCCGCAGCACCGCTTCGCAGCCCCTCAGACCCGCCACAGTGGCCGCAGCACGTGCAATCCATGCCGAGCTAAGCCCGCGCCAGCAATACGAGCTGCGCGACCTCTCACGCTTCTTTGCGCACGGTGGTTTTCCGCTCGCCTTCAAACCCTGGTGAGCTGCGCGGGCACCCGGCCCGCAGCAGCGCACCAGCGCACTCGGCGAATCGCTGGCGCATGCGCCAGCGGGGCTGTCAGGGCAATCAGCCGATCTTGAAGCGGCTCACAGAGGCATGCAGGCCGCTGGAGAGTTTCTGCATGTTGCGCGCAGCCTCTGCGGTGTTGTGCACCGCGCGCGTGCCCTCTTCCGACATCTGGGCGATCTGCTCGATATTGCGCGCGATCTCGCTGGAAACCGTGCCCTGTTCGCGAATCGCATCGGAGATGCTGTTCACCACTTCCATGACGCGCTGCGCGCCGTCCCGGATCTCGGTGATCGACGCGCCCGCCTGACTCGCCAGCGCCACGCCTGCGCCCGCCTGCCGGACACCGGCTTCCATGCTCGACACTGCGTTGCGCGTGCCATTCTGGATCTTGTCCACCATGCCGGCGATCTCGGTCGTCGACAGACTCGTGCGCTCCGCCAGCTTGCGCACCTCGTCGGCCACCACCGCGAAACCACGTCCCTGCTCGCCCGCACGTGCAGCCTCGATCGCCGCGTTGAGCGCCAGCAGATTGGTCTGGTCGGCGATCTCGCGAATCGTATTGACGATGGACGTGATCTGGTTCGACTGTTCGCCCAGGTCCTGGATGATTGCCGACGAGGATTTGACCGCATCGGAAATGTTGCGCATCTCGGTCGCAGCGCTCTGAATGACGCCCGTACCCTTGGCCGACAGCTCGCCCGAATGAACCGTGATCGCGTGCGCCTCATGTGCGTTCTCGGCCACCTGGTCGATACTGACCGTCATCTCCTCGACGGCCGCAGCCATCGACGATGCAGCCTCGCTCTGATGGCTCGACTGGATGGCCACCTCTTCCGACGCGGTCAGCATCTGGGACGACGCAGAAGCAAGCTGTTCGGCCCCTCTAACGATCTCCCCGATCATCTGGCGCAGCGTCTGCTGCATGACCTTCATGCCCGCCAGCACGCTGGTGGTGTCTCCGGGGGCGCAATCCACATCGCTCGTCAGATCACCTGCGGCGATGGCCCGGGTAATCCGCGACGCGTACTCTGGCTCCCCCCCGAGCGTACGCAGAATCCAGCGTCCGACCAGGGTCAGCGACACCGCGATGAAGGCGCCAATGCCAAGCCCCCACGCCAGCAGCCACAGCGCCTTGGCCTTGAATATGGTGTCGACGTCATCGACATAGATGCCGGTGCCGATGACCCATTTCCATGCGTCGCTACCCTTCACATAGGACACCTTGGGCACCGGCGCATCGGACCCGGGTTTGGCCCATACGTAATCGACGAAGCCGGCGCCCTTCGTCTTCACGACGCTGTTGAACTCGACGAACAGGAGTTTCCCATTCGCGTCCTTCAACTGGTCCAGTTTCTTGCCTTCGAGATCGCCCCGAATCGGATGCATGACCATGAGGTCGTTCAGATCATTGATCCAGAAATACTCGTTCCTGTCGTAGCGCATCGTGCGCAGCACTTCCTTTGCCGCTCTCTGCGCATCGGCCAGTTCGAGCGTGCCATTCGCCGCCAGCTTCTCGAAATGGGAGACGGTGGCATGTGCGACCTCGACCAGATTGCGTACCTTCTCCTGGCGGTCTGTCATCAACTGCTGGCGCTCACTCATGAGCACGACGACAAAGAGCACGCACAGACCGATGACGGTGGCGACGGTGAGCGCAATCAGGCGACTGCGCAGGGACAAGGACCGATCTTTACTCATGACAATCTCCGCAAACCGCTCTTAACCCGGATTCCGCTTCGAACTCCAGAAGCAGCCAGTGTCCGTGCTAACGGCAGCCTCCGCCGGATCTTTAGCCGGAACCTTGCGGGACCGCAGACACCACCGCCAGCCACGTCGTCGCGGACTCGACCAGACCGCCCGCACACCATGGCCTGCACAAACGCCAGACAACAAAAAAGTTCCGGTGTCAAGTGTTTTGTGAAAACAGCCTGATGGCCGGAAGTCTATATGGGGCGCGGGTTTAGCTCTACTTCGGGCCGCTTTGCGGGGCTGCGGCGTTGTGGACTAGGAGCCACATAAGAGCGTCGCGGTAGAAAGCCGGAGCGTGCTGCATCGGGGACGATTGCCAGCAGACGGCGGCCGCGTCTCATCATCATAGCCCACAACGCCGCAGCCCTCCAGAACGAAGAACGCGCAGCCTTGGGCTGCGCGTTCGAGGGATGGATACCACGGGAACCGGCGTCATCAGCTTGGCTTCGACGGCGCGGCCTTGCCCGCGCCTCCCTTCCTGAATCCCCGATCCCCCGCCATGAAGGCTTCCAGCATGTGCGGAATCAGCACCGTGGCATCGACCGCTTCGCCGTAGGTCTGCGCGTGCAGCGCGGCGTAGCGGTCGAGGTCGGCTTTCAGGCTGGCCGGGCAAGCAAAGGTCAGCTTCGTGGATTCGGTTTTCGGCAGCGGCCCCAGCCGCAGCTTGCGCGTCGTCATCGTGAAGTCCCCCTGTTGAAGAAAAGCGGCTGGTACGGCCGCAGCACCAGATCGCGGTTGACGATGATGCGAACCGGCAGGCCCGGCCGTTCGGTCAGCGTCGGTTGGATGTTCATGTTGCGCCGTGTCATCTCTTGGCCGACCTGATTGATGCTGTCTTGGGCGCTGTCGCGGCCGGCGATGATGACGCGATCACCGTCCTGCCGGTTCTCCGGCGCGGCCAGCTCGGCACCGACACCCAGCAGCGTGGTCAGCGCCGCGCCGGCAAAGATGCGGCCCCAATGCCAATCCACGTCGTCTTCCAGCCCGGCATAACCGGCCGGGTCGGTGCCGGCCAGGTTGTCGAGCGTGAGCGAAGACGTGTCGGGCAGGATGATCCGGTTCCACACCACCTGCACGCGGCTCTGCCCGTAGCTGACCTGGCTGTTGTATTTGCCCAGGATGCGCGAACCCTGCGGGATCAGCAGGAACTTGCCGGTGGCCGTGTCATAGACCGGCTCCGTCACCGTGGCGATCACGTCGCCCGGCAAGTCCGACTTGATGCCCGTCACCAGCGCCCCGGCGACCACCGTTCCGGCCATGACCTGATACGGCGAAGCCGGCAGGGTCAGATTGCCGGAATTACGGGTTTCCGTGGTTCCGGCTTTCTGGAACGCCTCTTTCTGGTCTTGCCGGTTCTGTACGGCGGTCGGGTCGGCAGGCTGGGCCGCCGTCGAGGCCGGGCCAGCCGCCAGTGGGTCGAACGCCGCATTGGCGGCGAAGCCCTGCGAGGCAGCCACCTGCGTCTGCGCTACCGGCGCGGCCTTCTGCGAACCCGAGCGGAAGAACACCGACGATGCCGCAGCCGCTTCGGCTTCCTTGCGCAGCGCGTCGTTCGGGTCGTGGCCGGGGGCCGCGTAGGCGGCCGTCACCGGCTGCTGCGACTTCACGATGGCCGGGCCAAGATCGCCCGGCAGCGGCGGCCCCAGCTCCGGCACCTTCGGCGGCAGCTTCGAGTAGTCGGCCGGCAGCGCGTCCAGCCCTTCAGACTTCGAGACGCGATCGACGTTGTAAAGCTCGGTCTGCTCGCCAGTGCTGCGCCGCTGCGGTTGCAGCGACCACATCAGTGCGCCGAGCACGGCGACCGATAGGCCGCCGGCGAGGATGGCCAGCGTGCGCCGGTTCAGGCGCGTGACCGGGCGCGGTTGCGCGCGCAGCGCCACCGCCTCGGGCGCTACCTTGCCCGCCTGCGGCGTGGCGAGGTCGGGAGTGTCGTCCTGGCTCATGGTCAGTTCCTCCGCGCCACGCCATCGGTGCGTTCGATACGCACCACGTCGCCGCCATCACCGCCCAGGTGCAGTTCGGCCGCGCCGAACAGCCGATCCACGATGTAGTAAGGCGGACGAAAACGGTAGTTCACCAGTTGCCCGTCGCCCTGCGCGCCGATGACGAACAGAGGCGGCAGTTCGCCTTGCGCGATGCCCGGCGGAAACTGGATATAGACCTTCTCGCCGTCATCGAAGGCACGCAGCGGCTTCCACGGCGGATTGCTGCCGCTGACCGCGTAGCGGAAGCGGATCTTCTCCAGCGACAAGCCGGTATCGACTGGCGCGGCGGCGCTGGCCGCCTGCGCCTGGCGCTGCAAGGCCAGCATCCGGTCTTTCGGATAGTCCCAGGACACCGAAGCCATCCATGCACGCTCGGTCGAGGTCAGCTCCAGCAGGTACGTCCTGCGGCTGGTGGTGATGACCAGATTGGTTTTCAGGCCCGACCGGATGGGCTTCACCAGCACATTGACGCGCAGCGCCTCGCCGCTGCCGCTGGACGTGTCGCCCACGATCCACCGGACGGTATCGCCTGCGGCAACAGTCACCAGTTCTTCGCCGGGCTGGAGCGAAACCACGGTCACGCGCCCCGGCGCGGCATAGACCTGATAGAGCGCGCCGTCCGTGAAGGGCCATACCTGGATCGCATTGACGTAGCCCTCGCGCGTGGGCGCGATGCGGGCCTCGGCATTGGCGCGGGACACGCGCACCTTCTCGTCGGCCGGTTCCGGCGCAGCCGGGGCCGTGTCCACCTCGGGCAGCGGCTTCAACTGCGCCGGGAGTGCCAGCGGTTCGGGTACGGCAACCACTTCCACCGGCGCGGGCGGTTCCGGCAGCGGCTGCGCCTGCACCGGCTCATCGAGCGAGATGGACGGCGGCGGCTTGCCCTGCGAGGCGCAGCCCGCAAGGGCCAGCAGGATCAACGGCAAAACGGATTTACGGAAAAGTGCATTCATGGCTTGGCTCCTTCGGAAGAATCCAGTTCGCGGCTCCACGACAGGCCATTGACGTAGATACCCAGCGGGTTCTTGCGCAGGCGCTGTTCGGTGCGCGGGGTTTGCAGGACGGTGGAAAGCACGGCGTTCCAGCGTTCGGTGCCAGCGGGTGCGCCGTTGACGAACCGCTGTTCTGTCCAGCGCACGTTGAAAGACGTGTCGCTGGCGCGGACAACGCTGGTGATCTGCACCGTCACCGACTCCTTGCCGATGCGGGCGAAGGGATCGTTCTTGCTGGCGTAGTCGTTGAGCACCGCCGCGCCCTTGTCGGTGGTGTAGTCGTAGGCATCCAGCCAGTTCTGCCGCACCACGATGGGGTCGATGGACAGCGAGCGCACCAGCGTCACGAAGCGCGCCAGGTGGTGCGCGATCTGCGCATCGGCGGGCCGGTACGGCGTCGCCGCCTCACCGACGGCGCGCACCTGCCCCGACTGATCGACCTCGATGACATAGGGGGTGACGATGGATTGCGCCGAACGCCACACCAGGCCGCCGGCCATCAGCAGCGCGAGCGCGAGGCAACCGAAGGCCATGAATCGCCAGTTCTTGGCCTGGACGCGGGCCGAGCCGATGCGCTCGTCCCACACCTGCGCGGCAGATTGGTACGGGGTGGCAGGCTGCGGCGTGTCGGCATAGCGCACCTGCGGTCGCTTGAATCGCATAGGGGTTCTCCTTGGTGGTCAGGTATCGGGTCACTCATCGGGGCGCAGGCTCGGGCCTTGCCCCGAGCCGCCGCCGTCGCCACCGCGCAGCGTGTGGGCGGCGGTGGTCGCGGCATGGGTGATCTGCTGGCGGCGGTGCATCCGCTTGGCCCAGGCGGGTTGCTCCTGCTTCGGTGCGCTGTCCGCGCCTTCGCCGGCGGCGGCCTGGCCGGAACCGGCCGCGCCGCCGTTCCAGCCAGAACGGAAGGAATCGGCCACCTTCTGCCCGGCGGCGGAAGCGCCCGATGCGGCGCGGCGGCCTGCCGCCTGCGCGCCGGTCTTGGCGACATTGCCAAGGCCAGCCGCCGCGCCCTTGGCCCCGCCACCCGCAGCGGCGGAACCGGCCTGGAATGCGGACTTGGCGCTGCTGGCCGCCGACGTGGCGGCGCGTGCACCGCTACCGGCCAGCTTGGCGGCGGCCGGGGCCATACGCGCGCCCGCCATGACCGCACCGCCCACGCCGGTCGCGGCGGCACCGATGGCAACGCCAGTGCCGACCGCGCCGACGGCAGCGCCGGCCATCGCGCCCGCGCCAAGCTGCGGCGCACCGGACACCAGGCCCGTGGCGATGCCGGGGCCGAAGATGCCCAGCGCCAGCAGCGCGAGCGAGGCCAGCATCACGACCAGCGCATGGTCGATGGAAGGCTCGTCGGGATGAACCTGGAACTCCGCGAACAGGCCCGAGCCGATACCGACGATGACGGCCAGCACCAAGACCTTGATGCCCGACGAAACCACGTTGCCGAGCACCTTTTCCGCAAGGAAGCTCGTCTTGTTCCAGAGTGCGAACGGAATCAAGACGAAGCCGGCAAGTGTGGTCAGCTTGAACTCGATCAGCGTGATGAAAAGCTGTACCGCGAGCACGAAGAAACAGAGGATCACCACCAGCCAGGCGATGAACAGCACCACGATGGGGTCGAGGTTCACGAACACTTCGGGGAAGCCGGCCATGTCGCCGATCTGGTCGAGGATCGGCGCGGCCGCGTCGATGCCGGTCTTCGCCAGGTGGCCCGGCTGCAAGAAGTTCTCCATCGTGATCGCCGAGCCGGTGGCGGTGATACCCAGCCCCGCAAATGACCGGAACACGATGCCCGACAGCCAGTTGAAGTTGTTGATGATGTAGGCGAAGGCACCGACGTAAAGCACCTTGCGCAGCAGCTTGGCGATCACGTCCTCGCCCTGGCCGGTGGCATGGCTCATGGCCCAATACAGGCCGGCGATGGTCATGTCGATGGCGATAAGCGTGGCCGTCAGGAACGCGACTTCGCCTTGCAATAGCCCGAAACCGGAGTCGATGTAGCGCGAGAACGTATCGAGGAATCTGTCGATGATGGTCACGTCGTTCATGGCGTGTCCTCCGCAGCGGCGAGCGGCGCATCGCCTTCCGGCGCGTCGTCGGCGGGTGTGTCGAAGCTGGGCGGGATCGGCGGCAGTTCGGCCAGCGTCCGGTATTCGTCCGGCCCGGTTTGGCCGGCGAAGAAGCGCCGCCGGAAGGCTTCGGCGGCGGCGCGGCAGGTGTCTTCGCCTGCGGTGTGCCGGTCGGTCGCGCATTGGGCACGCAGCGCCTTGAGCCGCACGGGATCGGCGGCCAAGGTCGCGGCCAGGTCTTCGGCCGGCTGCTGGCCGCAAGCGGTCAGCAGCACGGCCAGCAGGACAGGAACGCATCGCATGGCCGCCCCCTGTCAGTTGTTGTAGAAGTTGACGGACTGCGGCGTGTACGGCGTGCCGGTGCCGAGGAAGCGCCGCCGCACTTCGCGGGCGCGCTCGGTCGCCGCCGCCTGCCGCGCCAATTCCAGCGAGGCCGCCCGGTCTTGCGTGATCTGGAGTTGCTGGGCCTGGATGGACTGCTTGGCCTGCAAAGCGAGAAGCTGGTTCGTCGCCTGCATGGCCTGCAAGGCACCCGTGGCCGATTGGCTCTGGCTCACGAGGTCGGCCAGCGCGCTTTCGTCTTGCGCCAGGTTCTGCGACACCTGCGCCTGCATCCGCATTGCGGTGTGCAGCCCGTCGAGGGTGTTCTTCCACCGCTGGCGGGCATCGCGGAACATCTGATCGCCGCTGATCGTGGCGGCGTACTGATCGGGGTACAGGCGCGCAAAATCGCGGTCGAGGTTCTGCACGTCATAAGCCAGCCCCTGCGCCTCGGCAATCAGGCGTTCGGTGGTGGCGAGCGTCGAGCGCAGCCGGTTGACGATGTTGAAGTCGAGATTCGCCAGGTTGCGCGCCTGGTTGATGAGCATCTGCGCTTCGTTCTGGAGTTGCTGAATCTGGTTGTTGATTTGCTCCATCGTGCGGATCGCGGTCAGCGTGTTCTGCACGAGGTTCGTGGGATCGACCACGACCCATTGAGCATGGACAGTGGTGGCGGTGCAAAGCATGGCCGCGACGGCAGCGGCGACAAGGCGCTTCTTCATGATGGGTTCTCCTGTGGTTGGGAAAGAAAAGAAGCCGCCGCCGGTGAGGACGGCAGCAGGTCGGCGGCCCAATCGAGGCCGCGATGGCGCAGCCACGCACCGGCGAAGCCGGGAGCGCCGGCCTGCGTCAGCACGCGCTCTATGTCGCGTTGGTCTTGCGGTGTGGATGCGCCCGCGAAGGCGAGCGCGGCCGGCCCCAGGTCGAGGTCGAACAGGCGATTTCCCAAGCGCGATTGGTAGTAGTAATCACGCTTGGGCTGCGCGGTGGCGACGATTTCGATTTGCCGGCTGTTGAGGCCGAAGCCCTCGTAGATCGTGCGAATCTGCGGCTCGGTCGCCTGCGGGTTGGGCAAGAAAATCCGACTCGCGCAGCTTTCGATGATCGCGGGCGCGATGGTTGAATCCTTGATGTCCGCGAGCGACTGCGTAGCGAAGATCACCGACACGTTTTTCTTGCGCAGCGTTTTCAACCATTGCCGGATGCGTGCCGCGAAGGACGGTTCATCAAGGAACAGCCAGGCTTCATCGAGAATCAGCAGCGTGGGCGCACCGTCGAAACGCGCATCGAAGCGGGCGAACAAATAGCGCAGAACCGCTTGCACGGCGGCGGGGCTGTGCATCAGTTCTTCCATCTCGAAGCCCTGCACGTCGCCGCTGCCGAGCCGGTCGCGGTCGGCGTCCAGCAGCTTGCCGTGCGCGCCGCCCAGCACATACGGCGACAACGCCTGCCGCAGCGCGTTCGATTGCAGCAGCACCGATAGCCCGGTCATCGTGCGCTGCTCCACGGGCGCACCGGCAAGACTGCCGAGCGCCGACCAGATGGCGGCTTTCTCGTCGGGGCCGACGGTCACGCCTTCATGCAGCAAGCGGCCTTCGATCCATTCGGCCGCCCAGGTGCGGTAGCCCTCGCCGTCGATGCGGGCGAGCGGCTGGAAAGCGATGCCGCCATCGGCCCCGAGGTCGTAGTGCTCGCCACTCAGGCCGAGGATGGTGGCGCGCATCGAGCGCCCCATGTCGAACGCGAAGATGCGCGAGCCGCCATAGCGGCGGAACTGCAAGGCCAGCATCGCCAGCAGGACGGACTTGCCCATGCCGGTCGGCCCCGCGACCAGCGTATGCCCCACGTCGCCGATGTGCGTCACCAGCCGGAACGGCGTCGCGCCATCGGTGCGGGTGACGATCAGCGGCGGGCCGTCGAGGTGGGCGTTCTTTTCCGGGCCGGCCCACACCGCCGATACCGGCATCATGTGCGCCAGGTTCAACGTCGAGACGATGGGCTGGCGCACGTTGGCATACGCATTGCCCGGCACCGACGACAGCCACGCATCCACGGCATTGAGCGTTTCGGGAATGGTCACGAAGCCCCGGCCCTGGATGACGCGCTCCACCATGCGCAGCTTTTCGTCGGCCGCGGCGGCATCCGTGTCCATCACGGTGACGGTGGCCGTCAGGTAGCCGAAGGCGACTTGATCGCTGCCCAGCTCCTGCATGGCGGCATCCGCATCGGCCGCCTTGTTGCTGGCATCCGTATCGACCAGCGGGCTTTCCTGCTGAAAGATCGTTTCGCGCAGCAGCGCGATGACGTTCTTGCGCTTGGCAAACCATTGGCGCCGCAGGCGGCCCAGTTCCTTTTCCGCCTCGGCTTTGTCGAGGCAGAGGAACCGGGTGCTCCAGCGATAGGCAAAGCCCAGGCGGTTGAGGTCGTCCAGCAGTCCCGGCCAGGTCGAGGTCGGGAAGCCCCGCACCGACACCACGCGCAGGTGCTGGTCGCCCAGCATGGGCGCCAGACCACCGACCAGGGCGGAATCGACCAGCAGCGCGTCGAGGTGGAAAGGCACTTCGGGCACGCCTACGCGGTAGCGCCGCGTGGACACCGTGGCGTGCAGGTAGGTCAGCGTCTGCGCGTCATCGAGCCAGGCGATTTCCGGCATCACGCCATCGAGTAGGTCGAACACGCGATCGGTTTCCGCCACGAAGGCATCGAGCCGACCGCGCCAGTCCACGCCATCGCCCGGCGCATGCTCGTAGAGCAGCTTGGCCGCCCGGGCACGGGATTCCTCCGGCGGCAGGTAGGCCAGCGTCAGGTGATAGGCGCTCTCGAAGTGGTTGCCGGATTCCTCGAAGGCGGCGCGGCGTTCCTCGTCCACCAGCCAGGACAGTGGTTCGGGGAAGTCGGAATGCGGATAGTCCGCTGCCGGTTGGCGTTCTGCTTCCACGAACAGCGCCCAGCCCGAACCCAGCCGGCGCAGCGCGTTGTTCAACCGCGCCGTGGTGGCGATCAGTTCGCCCTGTGTCGCGCTGTCGAGGTCGGGGCCACGAAATCGTGCTGTTCTCTGGAAACTACCATCCTTGTTCAAGACGACACCCGGCGCGATCAGCCCGGCCCAGGGAAGCCAGTCGGCCAGCAAGGCGGGCCGCTGGCGGTATTCGGCAAGGTTCAGCATGGCGGCGTCCCCCTACACGTCCAACAGCGGGCGGTGCTTGATGTGCCGGGCGAAGACCTGCATGAACTGCGGATCGACGCGCGCGCCCCACACGGCCAGCGAGTGACCGACGATCCAGAGCACGACACCGGGAATCCAGAGTTGCAGGCCCAGCCCGACGGCGGCGGCCAGCGTGCCGTTGGCAATCGCCACGGTGCGCGGTGCGCCGCCCATCAAGAGCGGTTCGGTCAGCGAGCGATGCAGCGGCACCTCGAAGCCGGCCGCGAAGCTGTCCGGCCCACTCATACGACCGCCCCGCCGGAGAAGCTGAAGAACGACAGGAAGAACGAGGATGCGGCGAACGCGATGGACAGGCCAAAGACGATCTGGATCAGCTTGCGAAAGCCGCCCGACGTGTCGCCGAAGGCCAGCGCCAGGCCCGTGGCGATGATGATGATGACGGCGACGATGCGCGCGACCGGCCCCTGGATCGACTCCAGAATGGATTGCAGCGGGCCTTCCCACGGCATCGAAGAACCGGCGGCCTGCGCCGTACCGGCCAGGAACAGCAGCAGCGCGGCCAGCAGCAGCCCTTGCCCCGCCGGGCGGGCCAGGCTGCGCAGCCGCGCGAGGCTGGACAGGTGGGAAAGCGGATTTACGGAAAGACGGAAAGCATGGGCGTGCGTCATGGCAGTTCTCCAGGTTGGTCAAGGGACGGGGAAGGCGCAGCGGCATCGGCTGCGAGAGGAACCGGCGTCAGCTCGGGAAACGGCGTTTCCAGCGCGTCCGCCAGGCGGTAGCCCACACCGTCGAAGCCGACGACGCGGGCGATGCTTTCGACGCGGCGCTTGCGGCCGCGTCCGGCGATGTGGATGACGACATTGACCGCCTCGGCGATCAGCGCACGCGGCGGGTTCACCGCGACTTCGAGAATCAACTGTTCGAGGCGCAGCAATGCGCCCAGCGCGGAACCGGCGTGGATGGTGGCGATGCCGCCGGGATGGCCGGTGCCCCACACCTTCACCAAGTCCAGGGCTTCGCCGCCGCGCACCTCGCCGACAATCACGCGGTCGGGCCGCAGGCGCATCGTGGCGCGCACCAGCTCGGTCATGGACACGACGCCCGCGCGGGTGCGCAGCGGCACATGGTCGCGGGCGGCGCATTGCAGCTCTATCGTGTCTTCGAGCACCAGCACGCGGTCGCCGGTGGCGGCGATTTCCGCAAGCAAGGCATTGGCGAGCGTGGTCTTGCCGCTGCTCGTTGCCCCGGCGATCAGGATGTTCTGGCGCTCGCGCACGGCGCGGCGCAGGAACTCGGCCTGCCCGGTAGTCAGGATGCCGTCGGCCACATAGCGATCCAGGCCGATGATGCTCACGGCACGCTTGCGCAGCGCGAAGGCCGGGCCAGGCGCAGCCGGCGGCAAGATGCCCTCGAACCGCTCGCCGGTTTCGGGTAGCTCGGCGGTCAGCAGCGGTCGCCCGCGATGTACCTCCGCGCCGACGTGCGCCGCGACCAACCGGATGATGCGTTCGCCATCGTCTTCGGACAGTTCCACACCCAGCGGCGTGCGGCCCGACGACAACCGATCCACCCATAGGGTGCGGTCGGGGTTGAGCATGATTTCCACCACGTCCGGGTCGGCCAGCGCGGCGGCGATGACCGGCCCCATAGCCGTGCGCAGCATCTGGATGCGGCGATCCAGCGAGGCCGCAGCGGATGAACGCGGTTCGGGCGGGGTCTGCGGAACGGCGCTCATAAGGCACGCTCCGCAGTTCGTTCGTGGGCTTCGGCCAGCGCCGCCGTGTCATCCATCCGCGCCGGGTCGGGGTGTAGTTCCTCCACCACGTCGCGCACCAGGCTGCGGCCGCGCAGCAGGTGACGGCCAAGCTGTTCCACGAATTGCTCGAAACGCGCTTTGCCCTGCGCGCGGGCTGCGTCCTGATGGGCTTCGGGAACCGGCGTGCTGACGGTCAGGAAGTAGCGGATGAACAGCGCCAGCGTTTCGATCTGGATGTTCTGGTCGCGCTCCATGCGCTCGGCCTGGCGCGACAGGCGATCCAGCCGCTTGGCGATGGCCGCCTCGCGCTGGTCGCCGGCATCGGGCGACAGCCACGATGCGAGCGCCGCCGCGACGATGGATGACTTGGACACGCCTTTCTTGGCGGCCAGTTCTTCGAGGCGCTTGGCGTGCTCGGGCTGGATGAACAGATTGAGGCGGTATTGGCTCATAAGTCGATTCCGTCGTTGGGGTCGAGGGAAGCCAGCCGGGCCGTGCGCTGCATGGCCGGGTCGAGCTGGCCGGGGAGAGACGCCAAACCAGGCAGCGGCAAGTCGTCGTCGTCATCGAGCAGCGCCAGGTCGTTGCCTGCGGGCTGCGGTTCGGGGCTGTATTCGGCGACTTCGGATAGCTCCGGCTGGCGGCGTGGGCCGCCGTCGTCGGCGGTGCCTGCGGCGTCACTGGACAGGCCCGCAGCCGGGGCCGCTGGTACAGCGGGAATCGCCAGGCCGCTCCAGTCGTCGGGCCGGGCTGGCGGCGCATCGGCGTACTGCCCGGCCGCGAGCGCGGGCGGCGGCAGCACGCGGCGCTTGAAATTGCTGTCCGCGTAGTAGCGCAGCTTCTTCGCCTTGATCGGTGCCACGCTGGACACCATCACTACGGCTTCGTCAGTCGGAAGCTGCATCACTTCGCCGGGCGTCAGCAGCGGGCGGGCCGTCTCCTGCCGCGACACCATCAAATGCCCGAGCCACGGCGCAAGCCGGTGGCCGGCATAGTTGCGCTGTGCGCGCAGTTCGGTGGCGGTGCCAAGCGTTTCGGAGATTCGTTTGGCCGTGCGTTCGTCGTTGGTGGCGAACGTCACGCGCACATGGCAGTTGTCGAGGATGGAATGGTTCTGCCCATACGCCTTGTCGATCTGGTTGAGCGACTGCGCGATGAGGAAGCTGCGGATGCCGTAGCCGGCCATGAACGCCAAGGCCGTCTCGAAGAAGTCGAGCCTGCCCAGCGCCGGGAACTCGTCGAGCATCAACAGCAGTTTGTGGCGACGTGCGATGCCGTCGCTGCCGTCGAGCGATTCGGTGAGCCGCCGCCCGATCTGGTTGAGGATCAGGCGGATAAGCGGTTTGGTGCGGGAAATGTCCGAGGGCGGCACCACCAGATACAGCGACACCGGATGCTCGGATGCGATCAGGTCGGCGATGCGCCAGTCGCAGCGCGAAGTGACTTCGGCCACCGTGGGGTCGCGGTACAGGCCGAGGAACGACATGGCGGTGCTCAACACGCCCGAGCGTTCGTTGTCCGACTTGTTGAGCACTTCTCGGGCAGCGGACGCGACAACCGGGTGAGGCGCATCGCCCAGGTGCTTCGTCGTCATCATCCGGTGCAAGGTCAGCTCGAACGGGCTGGCCGGGTCAGACAGGAAGTTGGCGACGCCGCGCAGCGTCTTGTCCTCGCCCGCATAGAGCACATGCAGGATGGCTCCGACCAGCAGCGCATGGCTGGTCTTCTCCCAATGGTTGCGCTTCTCCAGCGCGCCTTCGGGGTCAACGAGAATGTCCGCGATGTTCTGCACGTCGCGCACTTCATGCGCGCCGCGCCGGACTTCGAGCAGCGGGTTGTAGGCCGCTGATTTCGGATCGGTCGGGTTGAGCAGCAGGCAGTGCGAGAAGCGCGAGCGCCAGCCCGCGGTGATCTGCCAGTTCTCGCCCTTGATGTCGTGGATGACGGCGGACGCGGGCCAGCTCAACAAGGTGGGCACCACCAGGCCGACGCCTTTGCCCGAGCGCGTGGGCGCGAAGGTCAGGACGTGTTCCGGGCCTTCGTGGCGCAGGTACTCGTTGCGGTACTTGCCGAGGAAGACGCCGGCTGGCTGCGTCAGCCCGGCCTTGCGAATGTCATCCGCTTCGGCCCAGCGCGCCGAACCGTAGGTCGTGACCAGGCGTGATTGCCGCGAGCGCCACACCGACATGGCGATGGCAACCACCACGGCCGCTAGGCCGCTGCCGCCCGCGATGGCCCCGCCTATGTCGAAGACATGCGGCGCATAGGCATCGAAGAAGAACCACCACTCGAACAGCCGCCAAGGGTGATAGACCGGCGTTCCGAAGAAATCAAACCACGGCAAGCCAAGGCGTAGTTGATAGCCGAGGGCGGCGGCTGTCCATTGCGTTGCACTCCATACGCCGGCGATCACGATGCCGAAAACGGCGGCGATCTGCCCAAACAGCACGCCCTGAGCTTGCATGACTGGCCTCCGATATTCCTGCGCTTTTCCTCGTCCGAAAGCAGCACAAGGACGTGCCGCATAGCGCGAGGATCAGTGCCGGGTCAGTGCCGGTCAAAGACTGTTATCGGAAGATATTTGATGAAAAAAGCATCGTTTCAGGTTGGGGAGAAACCAATAAAAACGCCGCAGGCGCGGGCGCGCTGCGGCGTGTTAGCAAAAAATGCAGATTATTTTTCGGCGATCGGGCAATCAGAACTTCGGCGGCGTCTCCGATGGTGTGTAGGGTGTCTTTCCATCGCCGTAGAACCGCTTGCGCGTAGCTTCGGCCACTCGGTTGCACAACACGTCGCCAAGCGTTGCACGGTCGGTCTTGCATTGCTGGCGCAGTTCCTTCAAGCGCACTGGATCGGCGGCCAGTTCTTCCACGGTCGGCACGTTGGCCTGCTTGGGTGTTTCCGACGGGCCGCAGGCCGTGAGCAGCGCGACCAGCAGCAAAGGTGTCACTCGCTTCATAGCTCGATTTCCTCCTGTGGGTCGGGTTCAGGTGGTGGCGGGGCCCTTGTGCCTTCCGGTAAGTCGATTGCTTGTACCCGCTCGATAAATCTCGACAGCACTTCGGAAACCTCGCCTTCGCACCGCAGCAGGTAGGTCGTCAGCATGGAAGAGCGTCCAGCCAAAGGCCGGGCCACCACGCCAGGCTCCCGGCTTGCTGCGATGTGCGGCCCTCCAGCCAGTCCCAATGCGAAGCCAGCCGATACCACCACCATCATCAACTCGAACGAGGCAACACGCTCGGCAATCAACGGTTCGCGTTCGGAACGGCGCAGCACACGTTCAACCTGCTTCGCATGTCCCTCGCACACCTGTGGGTCAGATAGCACCAGCGGGAATTGCAGCACCTCGTCCAATGGGATGCGCTTGTGCTTAAGCAGATGATGCCGCGCCGGTACGGCCACCATCAGCGGATCACTCCACACCGCTTCGACAGCAATGCCTTCACCCACTTCATCCGACTGCGCAAAGCCCACGTCGTACAGGTCATCTTGCAGCCCCTTGATCTGCTGCGCCAGCGGTACTTGGAATAGTCGAATATCAACCTCCGGTTCCTCCTGTCGGCAAAGCGCGAGTAAGGCCGGCAAGCGCGAGGGCGTGATGCCATCAGACAGCGCTATGCGTAGTTGGCCGTGGAAACCATTAGCTGCTGCCTTCACGCTGTCTCGGGCCTGCTGCAAGGCGCTGAACACGCGCGGCACATGCTCCAGAAATAGCTTACCCGCCCGCGTCAATCGCGTGCTGCGACTGGTGCGGACGAACAACTGTTCGCCTAGGTCTTCCTCTAGTTCCTTAATTGTGCGGGACAGCGGCGATTGCTCAATGTGCAACTTCTCAGCTGCGCGGGCGAAGTGAAGTTCTTCCGCTACTGCCTGGAAACAACGCAAGTGTCTCAATTCCACCGAAGAATACCCCTCAGAACTAGGAAAAACTCAGCAGGCGCCTGTTGTCCCTGTGCTTTGTTTGGAAGAAATCAATCACGAGGTAGATTCCATTATCCAAGCGCATCAATCATGGCTCAGAATCTTTTGCAACCTCCATCAATTCGATTCGCGCGGAATTATCATCACCCAATCCATTGAAAAAAAGGTTTAGCAGAATAGCACTGATTGCGGTTAGCAGAATTGGACTCTCTAAGATGGGGGCCAGTTCATGAGGAAGCTTGGAGAAGAACTTCGGCATCACGACAGGAATCATGCCCAAGCCTATGCTAATGGCAATGACATATAAGTTATAAACATTCTTCAGATTGACTCGCGCCAGAACTTTAATTCCAGTTGCGGCGACCATGCCAAACATTACGATCCCCACTCCACCCAATACAAAAGGAGGAATCGAGGCGACTAGAACAGCCATCTTGGGAGAAAGCCCAAGAACCATCAGGATAACTCCCGCCATTACACATACCCAACGACTCTTTACCCCGGTCACACTCACTAGGCCTACATTTTGTGCATATGAGGTATACGGGAAAGTATTGAATATTCCGCCAATTACCGTGCCCGCCCCATCGGCGCGAAATCCTCGAACGAGATCCTTTTCGCTGACTGGCTTATCCACGATCTCGCCCAAGGCAAGGAACATTCCAGTTGACTCTATGAACGTCACCAGCATGACAATGCACATCGCCGCAATGGCCCAGAAGCTAAATTTCGGCAGCCCAAAATGAAAAGGAAGAATCAAGCCAAACAAGGGTGCATCGCTTAGCTCATTCAACGACACAAGACCTACTGCGCTAGAGACAACGAATCCGCCGATCAACCCCAGCAGAATTGCAATGTTGTTGAGAAAGCCAGTGGTAAACCTCACCAAGGCCAAAACAGATATGAGAACCAAGCCTGCGATCGAAAGATATAACGGGCTACCGAAGTCCGGGTTGCCATATCCACCTGCTGACCAAGCAGCCGCAACTCCCATTAGAGAAAGCCCAACTGCCAAGATTTCTGTTCCTGTTACGACAGGAGGGAAGAACCTCAGCATCTTCCCAACCAATGGGGCAACCAGTACGCCAAAAATGCCTGCCGCGATTGTCGCTCCAAAAACGCCAGGCAACCCCGCTTGCGGATCGCTGCCGATTGCAATCATGGGGCCAATGGCCGTAAAAGTTACCCCCATCATTACAGGAAGCCTGATGCCAACGCCTTTGAAGCCTATGCATTGAATCAAAGTGGCAATCCCGCAGGCGAACAGGTCGGCACTAATAAGAAACGCAATTTGATCTTTTGGAAGTCCGAGGGCCGCGCCAAGAACAAGCGGGATGGCGATAGCGCCAGCGTACATCACCATGACATGCTGCGCGCCAAGCAGCAGCAGTGTTGGAGCGTTCATTTTCTTCTCGATATGGATACTCTTCATTTATTCCTCAAGTCTGTAGGTGCTTCTTAATCTTCTGGCCACCGTATGCGCTGCCTTTGATGCCCCAACAGATTAGGACAGCACCTCAAAGTAGCTTGGTGTGGTGTAAATTAAAATTTTGAGGATATTCGGTGACTTGGCGCTGAGGAAGTCATCAGCAGAAACGCTGCGTTCCATTTTTGAAATGGTTGTGCGCGCGCGGATCAGTCCATGACATGCGTAAGCCCACACCGTAGCGCGGCATCGCAGGGGGGCACCACCCCCATGCTTGCTTGGGGCACGCGTCTACCTAAGGAGACAAGCCGCTCGGGTCGTTTCAGAACAGGAACGTATCGTTTCCTTTAGACGCCTTACGTGATGAGCCGCAACGCCATAGATTAGCAATCTTCCAAGCGAAGCCTTCGTGCCTTGCATTTGAAGATCAACTAAATATGGATGCTTGCATCAATGATTATTTACACCCCCGCCTCAGCGGCAAAATTTATTCCTGTGATCGACTTGACGGGTAGCTTTTCCGAAGATATCGCCGACAAGAAGGCGGTGGCGTGGGAAATTCACAAGGCCTGTCGAGAAACTGGTTTCTTTTATATCAAGAATCACGGCATCCCTGAAGGCATGATTCAGGCGCAACTTGAATGTGCCCGGCAATTCTTTTCGCTGCCTCAGGAAGATAAGATCAAGTTGAATGTGGCGCACTCGCCGTCAATGCGCGGTTACGAGCCAATGGCAATTCAAGCATTGGATGACGGTTCGAGGCCAGACTTCAAAGAAGGGTTCATGGCCGGTATAGATGGACTGCAGGCCTACACCACAAATGGGGAATTCA
>NZ_JBYEXN010000014.1:0-123691 GCF_057621855.1 Parazoarcus sp. PS-13 R2A | reverse complement strand
TACCCCATGAACTAATGCAAGAAGAAAATGAAAATAAATCGCTAAAAGATCAAAATCATTCATCTGGAGGTACAAACCCGCCGCCACCGGCGAAGTTTTCGAAGCGCGTATATTCACCAAAGAAGGTCATTCGTACGGTACCGGTCGGGCCGTTACGGTGTTTGCCGATAATCAGCTCTGCCGTACCTTTGTCTGGAGAATCAGGGTTATAGACCTCATCTCGATAAATAAACATGATGATGTCCGCATCCTGCTCGATTGCACCTGACTCGCGCAAGTCAGACATCACGGGGCGCTTGTTGGGGCGCTGCTCCAGGCTTCGGTTGAGCTGCGACAACGCGATGATCGGTACATGCAGCTCTTTCGCCAGCGACTTGACCGAGCGTGAAATCTCGGAGAGCTCGGAGGCTCGGTTGTCGCTGTCGCGCGTACCGCTCATCAGCTGCAGGTAGTCGATCACGATCAGCCCCAGACGGCCGCACTGCCGCGCCAGGCGCCGGGCTCTTGCACGCAGGTCGATCGGGTTGAGGCCAGGTGTCTCGTCTATATAGAGGGGCGCGTCGTAGAGCTTGCCCATCGCCACGGTCAGGCGCTGCCAGTCGTCGTCGGTCAGGCGTCCGCTACGAATCTTCTGCATGTCGATGCGACCGACAGACGCAATGAAGCGGGTTGCCAGCTGCGTACCCGGCATTTCCATCGAGAAGATGGCGACGGGCAGGCGCTGCTCGACGGCCACGTGCTCGGCGACGTTCAGCGCGAAGGTGGTCTTGCCCATTGCCGGACGTCCGGCCACGATCAGCATGTCCGAGGGCTGCAGGCCCGACGTCTTGGCATCGAGATCGGCAAAGCCCGAGGGCACGCCGGTGACCTCGGAGGAGCTGTCGCGGTCGTAGAGTTCCTGCACCCGATCCACAACCTGTTTCAGAATCGGCTGGATGACCTGAAAACCGGTGGTATTGCGGGCGCCGGCTTCTGCGATCTCGAACACCCGCGCCTCAGCCTCGTCCAGCAGCATCTTGGCGTCCTTGCCCGAGGGGCTGAGCGCACTCGCGGCAATGTTGTCGCCCACGGCCACCAGCTTGCGCAGGATGGCCCGCTCGCGAACGATCTCCGCGTAGCGCCGGATGTTTGCCGCCGAAGGGGTGTTGTTCGCGATTTCGGCCAGGTAGGACAGGCCACCGGATTGCTCGGCCTCGCCGTTCTTTTCCAGCGACTCGAATACGGTCACCACGTCCGCGGGCTTTCCGAAATCGATCAGCTTGGAGATGTGCCGATAGATACGGCGATGGTCGTCGCGATAGAAGTCGGCCTCGTTAACGAGGTCGGCTACCCGCTCCCAGGAGGAGTTGTCGAGCAAAATGCCGCCGATGAGCGATTGCTCTGCCTCAAGAGAATGAGGCGGCAGCTTGATCGCCGCCATCTGCGGGTCCAGTGCGTCGTCGGGGAACCTGCGGGAAGTCGCCATGGGGAGCCTGACCGAAGTCGATTTGCGTAAATAGGGCATTCTAAAAACAAAGGGGCTGCCTAGGCAGCCCCTTCGGGATCGCAAACTGCTGCGATTAATGCTCGCCCAGCACCGAAACGGTAATGGAGACCGTCACGTCGGCGTGCAGTGCAACGTCGAGCTGGGTGTCACCGATCTGCTTCAGGTGACCCTGCGGCATGCGGATCGCGGAACGATCGATTTCGAAGCCCTGAGCAGCAACTGCCTCAGCCACGTCGATGTTGCTGACGGAACCGAACAGGCGACCGTCCATACCGGCCTTGCGGGTGATCTGAACCATCAGACCGTCGAGCTTGGCGCCGAGAGCCTGAGCGGCTTCCAGCTTTTCGGCTTGCAGACGCTCGAGTTCAGCGCGACGCGCTTCGAACTCGGCCATGTTGTTCGTCGTAGCGCGCTTGGCCAGACCCTGGGGGATCAGGTAGTTGCGTGCGTAGCCGTCCTTGACCTTGACCACATCGCCCAGACCGCCGAGCTTGCCCACTTTTTCGAGAAGAATGATTTGCATGATCTCTGTCCTCTCTTACTGGTGCAGGTCGGTGTAAGGCATCAGCGCCAGGAAGCGCGCGCGCTTCACGGCAACCGACAGCTGACGCTGGTAACCGGCCTTGGTGCCGGTGATGCGTGCCGGCATGATCTTGGCGTTTTCGGTGATGAAGTCCTTAAGGATGTCCACATCCTTGTAGTCGACTTCTTCGATCTTCTCCGCGGTGAAGCGGCAGAACTTGCGACGCTTGAACAGACCACGATTACCGCGATCGTCCTTCTTCTTGAACTTGGACTTGGGCTTGAAAGCCATTTCAGTTTCCTTCTACAAATTCGATCTTGTTCAGATGCAGTACCGGAGCACGGCTGCGAAGACTCTTCGCTGCCAGAAAGCCCGTCACTGTCACGTTCACTCCGGGGCCGGCATTCGCCAGAACACTGGCGAGATCACCAACGGCCACTGCCTGCAATTCCACCGAAACGTCGCGATCCAGTCCGGATTCACGCTGCCTCGATTCGTGGGTCAGCACACACCCCGCTACCGGCACACCTGCTGGCGTTCGCCGCAGGGGAAGGAGTTCGGCGATGCGCGCCGTCAGGCGCAGCTCGTTCAACCCCGCCTCAGCCACCTCAGGCCGAAGCGGACTCGGAGGCTTCTGCAGGCTTGGCTTCTTCGGCAGCAGCCGGAGCGGTCAGCGAGCGGGACTTCTCTTCCTTCATCATCGGCGACGGCGTGGTAACAGCCTTCTTCGTCTTGATGGTCAGGTGACGCAGCACTGCATCGTTGAACTTGAAGGCGTGCTCGAGTTCGGCCAGCGCTTCACCGTCGCACTCGATGTTCATGAGTACGTAGTGAGCCTTGTGCACCTTCTGGATCGGGTAGGCCAGCTGACGGCGGCCCCAGTCTTCGAGGCGGTGGATCTGACCCGTGCGGGCGGTAACGATCGTCTTGTAACGATCGATCATCGCCGGGACCTGTTCGGACTGGTCCGGGTGGACGATGAATACGATTTCGTAGTGTCGCATGCAAACTCCTTGCGGTTGTTGAAAGTCAGCCCCCCGGCATGCGAAACCGGTGGAGCAAGGTGAAGCGCGGAATAGTAACAAGAACGGCTGAAAAAACAAAGGCCGTCGACGCGAAATGTCAAGCGCCCGACGCAGGGTCCGTCAAGCCTGCTTACACTCTCAACGCACGTCCCGAAGCGGCCTCACCTAGTATCGGCGCATCAGGCTCAAGCCCTGAAGCGACGACAACAAACCTGAGGCAAGACCATGAAATCGACACCCAAACGCCTGCTTGCCACGCTGCTATGTGCCGGACTGATGGCGGCAGGCGGTGCTGCCGATGCCCACGACGACGATGACCGTGGCTGGTCCAAGAGCGAGCGCAAGGCGTACAAGCACTATCAGCGCTACCACCGGCACGATCACTCCGACAGGCGGACGGTCATCCGCGAACGCGTGGTTGTTCGGGAAGTCCCGCGCTATTACCGCGAACGCGAAGTGCGTGAGTATTACTACGCACCTCCCGTGCGCAGCTACAGCCGGGAACCGGCGGTCGTGATCGGGGTGAATATTCCGCCTATCGTGATTCCCTTCCGGTAAGGCCCTGCAGCCGGCTGCAGCGCTTCAGCGCGGCCGGCTGTCCCATATCTTCTGCAGACGCTTTACTGACACCGGCATCGGCGTCTTAAGCTCCTGCGCGAAAAGGCCGACACGCAATTCCTCCAGCAACCAGCGGAAGGACTCCAGCTGCGGGTCGGTCACGCCGGCACGACGCTTTGCGATCAGCTCACGCTCCCAGGTCTGGGCGAGCGCTTTCCAGTCGTTCATCAACTGCGCATCCCGCGCCGGATTGTTACGGAGTTTATCGAGGCGGATCGATGCCGCCTTCAGATAGCGCGGGAACTGCGCAAGGTGCTCCCACGGGCAGGCCACGAGAAAGTCTTTCGGCAGCAGGCCGGCAATCTGCGCCTGCAGGTCTGCCACCACGTCCGGAAAAGCCTTCATGCCAAGCAGACGTTTCTGCAGGGCAGCGTTTTCCGTCAGCAACTGTCCGGCAAGTCGCATGAACTCCTGCGCCACCAGCGTCACCCGCGATTTGGCTTCCGTGCAGCGCCGCTCGAACCCTGCCTGATCCGCAGGCAAAGGCTCAAGCAGGCAGCAACGCGTCAGGGTCGCCTCCACCAGACGCGCTTTCAGCTCGGCCTCGGTACCGAAGTTCATGTACTGCAGTGCCAGCTCACGCAGGCCCGGCAGACGCTCGATGGCGCGTACCTGATCCTTGAGCGTCAGCGCGAACAACCGGGTCAGGCCCGCCCGATGCACTCGCGCGGCCTCTTCCGGGGTGTCGTAGGGGCGCAAGGACACGCTGTCGCCATCGTCATGCAGGGCCGGAAAGCCGATTACATCGCGTCCCGCGACCCTGAGTTCGAGCAGTTCGGGCAGGGCACCAAAACTCCACGACGTCACGCCGGCGAGTGCGGAGCCGGCGGTCGGCGCATTCGCCGCCTCGCCCCCCTTATTTGCGGATGAGCCGCGCTCTGCCGGATGCTGCGCCGACGCCGCGCCCTTCTCGCGGCGAGACTTCCCGCCCCCGCTGTCTGCGGCGGGCGCAGTCACGGCGCCCGCTGCTTCAAGCGCACCGGCAAGCGCGCCGTCGATCTTTGCGGCCTTGAAGCGCGCCGCCACCTGGTCACGGAAACGCGCACGCAACTCGGACAGATTGCGTGACTGTCCCATTACCCGCCCATGCTCGTCGATCACCCGCAGGTTCATGAAGCAATGGGGCTTGAGGTTCTCAAGACGAAAACTCTCAAGGGGCAGTTTGAGCTGGACCCGGTCCTCGACAAAGCGCTGCAGCATGCGCAACAGCGGCTCATCGGTATCGAAAGCGCCGGCGTCGAAATCGGCCATGAAGGCGGCCGCACTCTCGTTCATCGGCTGCAGGCGATGGCGGTGCTTTTGCGGCACGGTCCTGAGCAGCGCGGTGATCTTCTCTTCGAGGAGGCCGGGCACCAGCCATTCGCAGCGGTTGGCCGGGATCTGGTTGAGCATGGCCAGCGGCACGGTCAGCGTTACGCCGTCGTCGGCATCGCCGGGCTGGTGGAGGTAGCTCAGGGTCAGCTTCTGCCCCAGAACCTCGAATCGGGTCGGAAAGCGCTCGGTGGTGATGCCTTCCGCCTCGTGCCGCATGAGCTGGTCGCGCGACAGATAGAGCAGTTTGGGCTCGGTCTTCTCCGCCGTCTTGCGCCAAGCCTCGAAGCTGGCGAGGTCATCGACCCCGGGCGGAATCAGGCTGTCGTAGAAAGCCTCGATCAGGGTTTCGTCGACCAGTACGTCCGGCCGCCGCGACTTGTGCTCCAGGCGTTCGATCTCGGCCACAAGACGCTGGTTGTGCGACAGAAAGCCCATGCTGCGTGCAGCGCCATCGGCGATTTCGCCCGCCACCAGCCCCTCGCGAATGAACAACTCGCGGCACAGCGCGGGATCGGTATCCCGGTAGCTCACGCCGCGCCGCGGGTAGAGCACCAGCCCGTACAGCGTGCCACGCTCCCACGCACGGACCGCACCCGAGGTTTTCGACCAGTGCGGCTCGAACATCTGCGTGCGCAGCAGGTGTGCGCCCACCTCTTCCACCCATTCGGGCTCGATGCGGGCAATGCAGCGTCCAAACAGGCGCGAGGTCTCGACCTGTTCGGCGCACATGATCCACTTGCCCGCCTTCTTCGCCAGCGCCGAACCGGGATGCGGCCAGAACTTGATGCCGCGTGCGCCGAGATAGCTGCCGGCCTGGGGGCCTGATGCATCCTCGACCTTGCAGCCGATGTTGCCGAGCAGCCCTGCCAGCAGCGCCTTGTGAATGGTCTCGTAGTTGGCGGGGAGCTGGTTCTCCTTCCAGCCGTGCTCGGCACACAGTGCGTGCAGCTGGGTGAACACGTCGCGCCACTCGCGCATCCGCATCCACGACAGGAAGTGCTGCTTGCACCACGCCTTCTGCTTGCCCGCCGATTCATGGCGCTGGACCTCGTCCCACGCCTTCCACAGATGCAGATACCAGAGAAACTCCGAGCGCTGGTCCTGCTCGCCGCCGCGGAACTTCGCATGCGCCTGATCGGCACCGCCCGGCCCTTCCTGCGGACGCTCGCGCGGGTCCTGCACCGACAGCGCAGCGGCGATCACCAGCAGCTCGGCCAGGCAACCACGGTCGCGCGCCGCCAGAATCATCCGTCCGATGCGGGGGTCGAGCGGCAGCTTGGCCAGTTCGACACCGCTCGGGGTAAGCCGGCGCTCGTCGTCATCGGTCACTGCGCCGAGTTCGGCGAGCAGCGCATAGCCGTCGCCGATGAGGCGCGAGCCGGGCGCATCGATGAAGGGAAAGTCTTCCACCGCACCCAGGCGCAGCGACTTCATGCGCAGGATCACCCCCGCCAGCGAGGAGCGCAGGATCTCCGGATCGGTGTGCGCCTGACGCTTGGCAAAGTCGTCCTCGTCGTAGAGCCGGAAGCAGACGCCGTCCATCACCCGGCCGCAACGCCCTGCACGCTGCTGCGCCGCCGACTGGGCGATCTTCTCGATCTGCAACTGCTCGACCTTGTTACGGGGCGAGTAGCGCTTGACCCGCGCCAGGCCAGTATCGACCACATAGCGGATGCCGGGGACGGTCAGCGAGGTCTCGGCGACGTTGGTCGACAGCACCACGCGGCGCCCCTTCGACGGCGAGAACACCCTGGCCTGGTCCTGCGCCGACTGGCGCGCGAACAGGGACAGGATTTCGGTGCCGGGCAGATGCTGCGCCTTGCGCAAGGCCTCGGCGGCTTCACGGATCTCGCGCTCGCCGGGCAGAAACACCAGTACGTCGCCCGGCCCGCTGCGCTGCGCCTCATCGACCGCATCGACGATCGCGTCGAGCAGGTCGCGCCCCTTGTTCCTGCGTGGCGGCGGGCGCTCGCCCGCGCGCGGCGCCGGCTTCGCCCCTTCCTTCGCATCTTCCTCTTCTACCGGACGGTAATGCATGGTGATCGGATACAGGCGGCCCGACACCTCGATCACCGGCGCCGGCTTTCCAGTGGCGTCGGCGAAGTGGCGGGCAAAACGCTCGGCATCGAGCGTCGCCGAGGTCACGATCACCTTGAGATCGGGCCGTTTGGGCAACAGCGTGCGCAGATAGCCGAGCAGGAAGTCGATGTTCAGGCTGCGCTCGTGCGCCTCGTCGATGATCAGTGTGTCATAGGCGGCGAGCAGCGGATCAGTCTGGGTTTCGGCCAGCAGAATGCCGTCGGTCATCAGCTTGATGTGGCTGGACGCGGTGAGCTTGTCGGTGAAGCGAATCTTGTAGCCCACCGCCTGCCCGAGGGGACTGTTGAGCTCCTGCGCGATGCGCGAAGCCGTGGCCCGCGCCGCCAGTCGCCGCGGCTGGGTGTGACCGATCAGACCCGCCGCACCGCGCCCCAGCGTCATGCAGATCTTGGGCAGCTGAGTGGTCTTGCCCGAACCCGTTTCGCCACAGACGATGATGACCTGATGCGCAGTCAGGGCCTCGGCAATCTCGTCGCGCCGCGCCGACACCGGAAGCTCCGGCGGAAACTCCGGCCTGGGCAGCGCCGCCTGGCGTGCAGCCAGCGCGGTGCGCGAGCGTGCCAGCAGGGCGTCGAACGCATCCTGCAGCTTCTTCTTGCGCTCATCGTCTCCGCGCCGCAGATCGCGCGCCATGCGGCGCAGCCGGGGGCGGTCGATGCTGAGGCAATCGTCGAAAGCGGACATGCCCGCAGCGGCAGGCGAACTGGTGTGTCTGTTCATTTATGCTCTTGATGCTGCACGACATGGCTTGATGCAAGCGCACGTACCCGCGGTGCAGTCCGGTCTGATGCGCAGGCGCCGCGGAACGAGCCGACGGCGACGGAATGGCCTGCATTATCCCAGCACCACGGCCGAGTGACAGCACCGACGTTACCGCGCCTCGCTATACTCGTCCGATGCCAGCCGCTTCCACCATGCCGGACACCTCCGCCAACGCATACCCGAAGCTCCGAAGCCATCTGTTCGATGACTCGGGCGGCCTCGGCTACCACCTGCGCGCACTGCGCCACCGGCGCACGCTGTGGGCGCCTTTCATCGCCCAGGTCGCGGACTGGCTGAACGCCTGGCAGGCACCGACTGCGCATCTCGTCATCATCGGCCCCTCGGGCGGATACGCCCTCGACCAGACCTTTCTCCAGCGCTTCGCCCACATCACCGTGCTCGAACCCGACCCGCTTGCCCGCCTGATCCTGCGCCGGCGTTTTTCCGGTCTGCGCATCGAGCACGGCGAGCTCGACTGCCTGTCGGGGCGTGAAGGCCCGAGCTGGCTTGCCCGCCTGTATCCCGGAGCCAGCCTGCTGTTCGCCAATGTCCTCGGCCAGTCGCCTGCGCTCACGGAGGACGCGCGCTGGACCGACAATCTGCGCACTGCGCTGGAGGCGCATCACTGGGCCAGCTGGCACGACGTGCTGTCGGCCGCCACCCCGCCGCTGGCCGATACCGACCGCCCCCTCGAGCCCGCTGCAGACATCACCACCCTTGCGACCCGCTGCTGGCGCTGGCCCACGCAAGTCTGCGACCACGACAGCTTCGGCCTGGCCGGCAGCCAGGACGGCCTCGCCTTGTGGCAACTGGGTTCGGCGCAGTGGCAGATCGTGGAATGGGGTGTTCACGCCCCCTGAAACTGCGCACGAATGCAAACCGTACTGTGCGACCCCGCCGCCGAGTGCGACAATCCCGGTTCCGCCTCCGCCGACGCCAAGATCATGCCTGCCCTGCCGATTGCCGCCATCCTGTATACGCCCGAGGACAACATCGAAGCCCTGCTCGTACGCGTCGCCAGAACCCTGGCCGAGCGCGGCGTCCGCCTCGGGGGCGTCATCCAGCATGACATCGCCACCGCCATCAACGATCCCTGCGCAATGGAGCTCGAGGATTTGCGCAATGGCGAACGCTTTTCGCTGTCGCAGGAGCTCGGCAGCGGCTCTGAAGCCTGCCGCCTCGACCCCGCCGCGCTCGCCCACGCCTCGGTCGCAGTGCGCGCCGCCGTCGATCAGGGCGCACAGCTGGTCATGATCAACAAGTTCGGAGCGCAGGAGGCCAATGGCGACGGCCTGCGCGATGAGATGGGGTTCGCAGTGGTCTCGGGCACCCCCTTGCTGACGGCGGTGGGCAAACGTTTCCTGCCCGAATGGGAAGCCTTCACCGGCGGCGACGGCAGCATGCTCGAACCGAGCTTCGACAGCGTCATCGCGTGGTGGGACGAACTGGTCCAGTCGAACTGACATGGACTGCCGCCCCGGCTGCGCCGCCTGCTGCATCGCACCGTCAATCTCCAGCCCGATTCCGGGCATGCCGCAGGGCAAGCCGGCCGGCATACGCTGCGTCCAGCTCGACGCAGCCGATCGCTGCAAACTCTTCGGCTCGCCCGACAGGCCGCGCGTTTGCGGCAGCCTTCCGCCCGAACCCGAGATGTGTGGAGACAACCGCGACAGCGCGATCCGCTGGCTGACCCAGCTTGAAAGGCAGACTTCGGCCACCGCACGCTGAAGTTTTGCCGCACTGCAACACTCAACCCTTATAATCAGGCTCCCATCCCGTTCGACTGAAGCCACTTCATATGGATATCCAGCTCCTCTTTACCGCGGCCATCCTCGGCATCATTGAGGGCCTGACCGAATTCCTGCCGGTATCCTCGACGGGGCACCTGATCATCGTCGGCGACCTGCTCGGCTACACCGACGACACCAGTAAGGTGTTCAAGATCGTCATCCAGTTCGCTGCCATCCTGGCCGTATGCTGGGATTACCGCGAGCGCCTGATCAAGGTGGCATCGGGCCTCAGGACCGAACCCGCCTCCCAGCGCTTCGTCGGCATGCTGTTTGTCGCGTTTCTGCCGGCAGCGGTCCTCGGGCTGATGTTCCACTCCACGATCAAGAGCCTGCTGTTCAACCCGCTGACGGTCGCCACGGCGCTGGTGGTTGGCGGCTTCATCATTCTTTATGTCGAGAAGCGGGCCTACCATCCGCGCGTCGAAACCGTGGATGCGATGAGCTGGGGCGATGCGCTCAAGGTCGGCTTCGCCCAGGCGCTGGCCATGATTCCGGGCACTTCGCGTTCGGGCTCGACCATCATGGGCGGCCTGATCTTCGGCCTGTCGCGCAAGGCGGCGGCCGAGTTCTCATTCTTCCTAGCCATCCCCACCATGTTCGCGGCCACGGTCTATGACCTGTACAAGAACTGGTCCCTGCTGCGGCTCGAGGATGTCCCCGTGTTCGCCGTCGGCTCCATCGCCTCCTTCGTGGCCGCGATGTGGGCGGTGAAGAGCTTCATCCGCTTCATCTCCAATCACACCTTCATTGTCTTTGCCTGGTATCGCATCGTTTTCGGCCTGATCGTGCTGGCCACCTGGCAACTCGATCTCGTGTCCTGGAGCGAGCCCTGATCGAAACGCCTCTTAACGGCGCCCCCGACGGCAGGCTAAACTGGCCTGCCGTAAACGTCATAGCGCCACGATGATCATCTACCTGCACGGTTTTCGCTCTGCCCCGGCATCGATCAAGGCACAGGCACTCCGGCACCACATGTCTGAACGCGGCCTGGGCGATGCCTTCTGGTGCGAACAGTTGCCGGTCTCGGCGCGGGAAGCGATTGCGCTGATCGAAGCGCAGATTTCAAGGGCTCAGCGCGATTCGCGCGGCATCCCGCCAACCGTGGTCGGCAGCTCGCTTGGCGGCTATTACGCGACCTGGCTGGCAGAGCGGCACGGACTGCGGGCGGTCGTGGTCAACCCGGCAGTGATCGCCCCGCTCTCGCTCGAGGCCTACATCGGCCGCCAGAGCAATCTGTACACCGACGAGCACTTCGACTTCACTCAGGCGCACATCGACGAGCTGCGCGAGATCGACGTGCCCGTCATCACCCGCCCCGAACGCTACTGGCTGCTGGCTGAAACCGGCGACGAGGTGCTCGACTACCGCCACGCCGTCAGCAAGTACGCCGGCGCACGCCAGACCGTGCTGCCCGGCGGTGACCACGGCTTCTCGCGCTGGACCGATTACCTGGACGACGTCCTGCACTTTGCGGGGCTGGCATGAGCGGCGGCTTCGACACCCGGCGTTTCAAGGCCATGGAGCGCGCCGGCTTCAATCGCATCGCCGCCCGTTATGCAGACGGCGCCCATCTGCGCGCGGAGCTTGCGCACGCCCTGCTCGGGGCGGCGGCGCTGGCCCCCGGGCAGCGCGTGCTCGATCTCGCCAGCGGCCCCGGCCTGCTGGCGTCGGACGCAGCCCATCGTGTCCACCCGGGCGGCATGGTGCTCGCCACCGATATCGCCGAAGGCATGCTGGCCGAGGGTGCACGGCGCATTTCAGGCAGTGGCATCGAACTGCTTTTCACCGCAGCCGACGCCGAGCACCTGTGCCTGGCAGATGCCAGCGTCGACCGCGTCCTCGCCGGCCTGGCGCTGTTCATGTTTCCGCACCCCGAACGCGCGCTGTCCGAGATGCATCGTGTGCTCGCACCCGGCGGCCGGGTGGCCCTGTCGGTCTGGGGCGAGCGCGACAGCGTGCCGCTGATCAGCCGTGCCCAGGACTGCATCGCGCGCCTGCTCCCGAAACCCAAGGTCGCACGCCCTTCGGTATTCCGCTTTGGTGACCCGGCCGTCCTCCAGGCCATCCTAGAGGATGCGGGCTTCACCGAGGTCAGCATCACCGCCTGCGACTTCACTTGCAGCTTCGACGATGCCGAAAGCTACTGGCAGGCCTTCCTCGATCTGGCCGGCGGTGCAGCCGAGGCGCTCTCGCGTCTGCCGGAAGCCACCCAGCAGGCGCTGCGCAACGAAGTCGCGGCCGACCTTGCGCAACATCCGCGTGCAGACGGTCGTCCCGGCTGCACCGTTCCCGCACGCGCACTGATCGCGACCGCAGCACGCAAGCCCTGACCCCACCCTGCGATGACCACCCCACCTGCCGAAGCCGCCGCCGAATTGCGGCGCGGCACCCTTGCCGCCCTCCTCGCCTTCACCATCTGGGGGCTGATGCCCCTGTATTTTCGAGCGGTGGGCGAGGTCCAGCCCTTTGAGATCGTTGCGCACAGAGTCCTGTGGTCGCTGGTATTTCTCGCAGTCCTGATCGCCTTCGTGCCCGGCGCCAGTCGTTTCAGCACGGTCACCATGGTGCTGCGTCAGCCGCGTCTGACCGCCATGCTCGCCCTCACCGCCTCACTCACGGGCAGCAACTGGCTGGTGTTCGTGTGGTCGGTCGACGCCGGACGACTGATCGAGGCCAGCCTCGGCTACTTCATCAACCCGCTGGTCAGCGTTCTGCTTGGCCGCCTGTTTCTGGGCGAGCAGCTGCGTCCCTTGCAGAAACTGGCGGTCGCGATTGCTGCCGGCGGCGTGTGCTGGCGCATCTGGCAGGTGGGTGATCTGCCCTGGATCGCGCTTTTCCTCGCCGGTACCTTCGGGCTGTACGGTCTGCTGCGAAAACGCATGCCGGTCGATGCCGTCGGCGGGCTGTTCATCGAGACTCTGGTGACCGCGCCGATCGCCGTGGTCTGGCTGCTGTGGCTCAGCAACCAGGGCGAACTCAGCTTTGGCACCTCGCTGCACCTCGACCTGCTGCTGCCGCTGGCCGGGGTGTTCACCGCGATCCCGCTGATGCTGTTCGCGGTCGGCGCCAGACGCCTGCCTTTGGCCACCCTCGGCTTCCTGCAGTACCTGGCCCCCAGCCTCAACTTCCTGATTGCGGTGCTGCTGTTTCGCGAGCCCTTCGACCACGGACAGCTCATCGGTTTCCTGATGATCTGGGCTGCACTCGCGATCTACACCGTCGACATGCTGCGCCACACCGGCGACCGCCGCCGGAAGCAATGAAGGTTTAGGGCCTGAGAGCCGAATCCAGTAAACTGTGCGGCTTGCTCAATTGCTGGCGGTCGCTGATGTTTGTGCTGTTTGAAGAGGACGGGGCTTTCAAGGCTGGAACAATCCTCGCTGATAACGATGCCTCGCTGCAGGTGGAAAATACCCATGGCAAGCGGCTCAAGATCAAGCGGGCGAATGTCCTGCTCAACTTTCGCGAGCCTGCGCCAGCGGACCTGCTGAGCCGCGCCGAAAGCGCGGCCGAAGAACTCGACACCGAATTCCTGTGGGAAGTATGCGGTGACGACGAGTTCGGCTTTGCAGAGTTCGCTGCGGAATACTATGGTCACACACCCAGCCCGGTGGAGTCCGCCGCGGTGCTGCTGCGCCTGCATTCGGCGCCAATCTGGTTTCATCGCAAGGGCAAGGGGCGGTTTCGCAAGGCCCCGGCCGAGATCCTGCAGGCCGCACTCGCCGGCATGGAGAAAAAGCGCCTGCAGGCGCTTGCCATCGACAAGATGCGCGACGAACTGGTCGACGGCCGCCTGCCGGCCGAGTTCGAGGGCATGCTGCCGCAGATCCTCTACCGCCCCGACCGCAACCGCAGCGAGGTCAAGGCGCTCGAGGCCGCCTGCGTCGACACCGGCCTCAGTGCCGCCCGCCTGCTGCTCAAGTGCGGCGCGCTGTCCTCAAGCTACGAGTATCACTACAACCGCTTCCTGTTCGAGCAGTTCCCGGACGGTGTGCATTTCCCCGAGATCGACCCGCTGACGGTTCCCACCGGGCTGCCGCGTGCGGACGTCGCAGCGTTCTCGATCGACGACGCCACCACCACCGAGATCGACGACGCCTTTTCGGTCACGCCAAGGCTCGAGGGCGGCTGGCGCGTGGGCATCCATATCGCCGCGCCGGCGCTGGGCTTCAGCCGCGGCTCGAAGCTCGACGCCATCGCCCGTCAGCGCCTGTCCACCGTCTATATGCCGGGCAACAAGATCACCATGCTGCCCGATGAAGTGGTCGAGACCTTCACGCTGGCCGCTGGCCGCGAGTGCCCGGCCATTTCGCTCTATCTGGATGTCAGGTCCGATCTCACCATCACCGCCCACGAAAGCCGGGTGGAGATCGTGCCCATCGTCGCCAACCTGCGTCACCACGACATCGAACCGGTGTTCAACGAGGACACGATTCACGATGGCGGCCCCGACTTCCAGTGGAAGCGCGAGCTGACCCTGCTGTGGGACCTGGCGACGATTCTCGAGGCCGGACGCGGCAAGCCTTCCGCACATAACAACCAGGTCGACAACAACTTCTACGTCGACTGGCAGCAGCAGACGGAAGACGGCCCCGGCTACATCACCATTGGCCAGCGCCTGCGTGGCTCGCCGATGGACAAGCTGGTCGCCGAAATGATGATCCTGGCCAACAGCACCTGGGGCAAACTGCTCGACGAAGCCGGCGTGCCCGGTCTGTACCGCGCCCAGGGTGGCGGCAAGGTGCGCATGACCACCGTCGCCGCACCGCATGAAGGCCTCGGGGTCGATTGCTATGCCTGGTCGAGCTCGCCGCTGCGCCGCTACGTCGACATGGTGAACCAGTGGCAGATCATTGCCGTGCTGACCGGCACCGAGGCGCCCTTCGCCCCCAAATCCACCGATCTGATGGCAACCCTGCGCGACTTCGAGGGTACCTACGCGGAGTACAACGAGTTCCAGCGCCGCATGGAGCGCTACTGGTGCCTGCGCTGGTTGCGCCAGGCAAAACCGGAGGCGGTCGAAGCCAAGGTCATGCGCGACAATCTCGTTCGCCTCGAAGCGATCCCGCTGATCCTCAAGGTGCCCTCGCTGCCGCCGCAGCTGCCGGGCTCACGCGTACGCCTGATCATCGAAGGCAGCGATCTGGTCGACGTCGAAGTCAGCGCGCGCTACCTCACTACCTTGTCCGAGCCCGATCCGGACCAAGAGGAAGAAGCCGAGTACTGAGTCGGCGCCCGCGCACCCATGGCCCAGCCCCCCTCCCTGTACATCGCCTCCATGGCGGCCGCTGCGAGGCATCGCAGCAATGCCATCCTGGCCCTCGGCTTTGCCGTGTCGCTCATGCTGCACGGGCTGGTGCTGAGCATCGGCATCCGCATGCCGGACCCGAAGCCGGTGCGGGACGCCGGGCTGGAGGTGGTGCTGGTCAACGCCCGTCATGCCAGGCCGCCCGCCGAAGCACAGGTGCTCGCACAGGCCAACCTGGACGGCGGTGGCACCAGCGAGGAGAAGGTGAGACCAAAGTCGCCCTTGCCGCCGCAGGACGCGAGCAAGGACGGCAGCGCGCTGGTCGAGGCCAGACGGCGCCAGCCGCAGGAGCAGGTACGCCCCGAGCAGAAGGTCTTGACCCGCAAGGAAGCGCCCGCAGTCGTCGCCAGTGAGCGCCCGGTGGTCGAGAGCCCGACGACACCTGAGGTCGCCAGCGGACTGGACCTGCTCGACAGCGCGGCGGCGATTGCCCGCGTCGAGGCCCAGATCGACCGCACGCTGGAGGAATACTCGCAGCGCCCGCGCAAGCGCATCATTGGCGCCCGGGCGCGCGAATACCGTTTCGCGCAGTACGTCGAGGACTGGCGGCTGAAGATCGAACGCATCGGCACCCTGAACTACCCGGAGGCTGCGCGCGGCAAACTCTACGGCAGCCTGCTGCTGTCGGTGACGATCCGCGCCGACGGCAGCCTCGAGCGGGTGCAGGTGCACCGGAGCTCAGGCCACAAGGTCCTGGACGACGCCGCCGTGCGCATCGTCAACATGGCCGCGCCTTATGCCCCGTTTCCGCCGGACATCCGCAAGGACACCGACATCCTTGAAATCTCCCGTACCTGGACCTTCACCAACAGGGACCAGGTGCGCGCCAACTGACGCTAACTGCCGCCAAACGAGCCCGACCATGGACCGCTACGCCGTCATCGGCCATCCGATCGCCCACAGCAAATCGCCCCGGATTCACGCTGCCTTCGCCCGCCAGACCGGCCAGCAACTCGAATACGAAGCGCTGCTCGCGCCGCTGGACGGCTTCGTCGACACGGTTACGCAGTTTCGCGAGGCGGGCGGGCGCGGGCTCAACGTCACCGTGCCCTTCAAGCTCGAGGCCTTCGCCCTGGCCAGCCGCCGTACCGATCGCGCCGCAACGGCCGGCGCTGTGAATACGCTGATGTTCGACGCCGACGGGATTCTCGGTGACAACACCGACGGCGCCGGACTGGTGCGCGATCTCGTCGCCAATCTGCAGTGCCCGCTGGCGCGACGGCGTGTGCTGCTGCTGGGCGCAGGGGGCGCCGCGCGTGGCGCATTGCTGCCCCTGCTGCAGGCCGGGCCGGCAAGCCTGACCCTGGCCAATCGCACCGAAGCGAAGGCACACGCGCTGGCAGACGCCTTCCGGCAGTACGCAGCCAGCACCACCCTTCACGCAAGCACCTTCGCCGGGCTGGCCGGGCAGCAGTTCGACGTGGTCATCAACGCCACCTCGGCAAGCCTTGCAGCCGAGGCCCCGCCACTTCCTGCCGGAATCTACGCGCCGGACGCACTGGCTTACGACATGATGTATGGCAGCAGCGAAACCGCCTATTTGCGCGCAGCGCGCGAAGCCGGCGTGAAGCATCTCGCCGACGGACTCGGCATGCTGGTCGAACAGGCCGCGGAAAGCTTTGCCCTGTGGCGCGGCGTCCGCCCGCACACCGCGCCGGTGCTGGCCGAACTGCGCCGCGAACTGGCTGCTGCATGAAGCAGCCCCTGCGCTGGGCCGGTCGCGGCCTGCTTGCCATCATTGCACTGCTGCTGCTCTGGCAGCTGTGGTTCTTCGCCCATGTGGCGTGGTGGAGTCAGTTCGACCCGGGCAGCACGAGCTTCATGCGTTTGCGCCTGTCCGAGATGCGCGAGACGAACCCGAAGGCCAGCTTGCGCCACACCTGGGTGCCTTACGCGAAGATCTCCTCCCATCTGAAACGTGCGGTGGTGGCAGCAGAGGACGACCGCTTCGTCGACCATGAGGGCTTCGACTGGGTGGGCATCCAGCGTGCGCTGGAAAAGAACGAACGCAAGGGGCGCGCTGTCTCCGGCGGCTCGACCATCAGCCAGCAGCTGGCGAAGAATCTATTCCTGTCACCATCGCGCAGTTATCTGCGCAAGGCGCAGGAGGCCGTGATCACGGTCATGATCGAGGCCTTGTGGAGCAAGCGTCGGATTCTCGAGGTCTATCTGAACGTCGTGGAGTGGGGCGACGGTGTGTTTGGCGCAGAAGCCGCCGCACAGCGCTATTTCGGCCTGTCCGCCGGTCGCCTTGGGCCAGCCGAGAGTGCCCGCCTCGCGGTCATGCTGCCCAACCCGCGCAAATATGAGCGCAGCTTCGGCCCCCGTCTCGCGGCGCATGCCGAGCGGATCCGGGCACGCATGGGGTATTCGCAGATTCCCTGAGAAGCCGCATCGAAGCGTGCTTCGGCGATTTCTCATGCGGTAACGGATTCGGGGTCGCACGGCTGGCGCCAAGTCCGTAGAATCCGCGTTTCACCCATCCGTCCCCACCTGCCGCGCGATGAATACGGAACAGGAACTGCACCCCGACGATGTCCAGCAGCACCTGCGCGAAGTGCAGGCGCTGCTCGCGCGCCAGAAGGTCGCGGAAGACCTCGTCCACCGTCAGGACATGCCGCGCCACGAGCTGGTCGAGAACCTGGTGCACAAGCAGCACGAAGCTGCGCTGCGCAACAAGCTCGACACCCTGCACTCGGCCGACGTCGCCTACATTCTCGAAGCGCTGCCGCTCGAAGAGCGTCTCTACGTCTGGAACCTGGTCAAGGCCGAGCGCGACGGCGACATCCTGCTCGAAGTCTCGGACGCGGTCCGCGAGTCGCTGATCGAGACCATGGAACCGCACGAGCTCAAGGCCGCTGCGGAAACCCTGGATGCCGACGAGCTTGCCGACCTTGCGCACGACCTCCCGCCCGAGATCATCCAGGACGTCTATCAGTCGCTCGACACCGAGGGCCGCGAGCAGCTGCGCGCAGCGATGTCCTACCCGGAGGATTCGGTCGGTGCGCTGATGGACTTCGACATGGTGACGGTGCGCGAAAACGTCACCCTCGAGGTGGTGCTGCGCTATCTGCGCCGCTTCGAGGAACTCCCCGACCACACCGACAAGCTGTTCGTGATCGACCGCGACGATCACCTGATGGGCATCCTGTCGCTCGAGTCGCTGCTGATCAACGATCCCGAGAAGGAAGTCTCGGAGGTCATGCGCGACGAGACCGTGATCAGCTTCTCACCCGACGATCCTGCCGACGACGCGGCACAGGCCTTCGAACGTTACGACCTCGTCTCCGCGCCGGTGGTGGATCGTCACAAGCGCGTGATCGGCCGCGTCACCGTGGCCGACGTGGTGGACTTCATCCGCGAGGAATCCGAAGCCGAGATCCTGAGCCACGCCGGTCTGCGCGAGGAAGAGGACATCTTCGCTTCCGTTTGGGATTCGGTGAAGAACCGCTGGGCCTGGCTGGCGGTGAACCTGGTCACTGCCTTCATCGCCTCGCGCGTGATCGGTGCCTTCGAGGGCTCGATCGAGCGCCTGGTGGCGCTGGCCGCGCTGATGCCCATCGTCGCCGGCATCGGCGGCAACTCGGGCAACCAGACCATCACCATGATCGTGCGCGCCATCGCCATGGGTCAGGTCAAGCAAAGCGCGATGCAGCGCCTGCTCAAGAAGGAACTCGGCGTGGCCCTGTTCAATGGCGTGGTGTGGGGCGGCCTGCTCGGTGTGCTCACCTGGTGGCTGTACGACAACGCCTCGCTCGGCATGGTGATGACCGCGGCGATGACGCTCAACCTGCTGCTCGCAGCCTTCGCCGGCGTCACCATTCCGATGCTGCGTCAGCGCCTCGGTGGCGATCCGGCGATCGGCGGCTCGGTGATGATCACCGCGCTCACCGACTCGGGCGGCTTCTTCATCTTCCTCGGCCTGGCCACGCTGTTCCTGCTCTGAGAACCGGCGGCTACAGGCCGAAGGCGGACGCTGCGCCCAGCAAGGTGGCAATGCCGAGGATGGCGAAGATGGCGGCAGCAATGCCATGCACCAGACGCACCGGCATGCGGTCTGCGATCTTGCCGCCAAGAATCACCGCGGGAACGTTGGCAATCATCATGCCGACCGTCGTACCAGCAACCACAAGCGCAAGGCTCTGATACTGGGCTGCAAGCGCCACCGTTGCGATCTGCGTCTTGTCGCCCATCTCCGCGAGAAAGAAGGCAATCAGGGTCGTCCCGAAAGCGCCGAAGCGGGCGAGCTTGGCGTCCTCCTCATCGAACTTGTCGGGAATCAGGGTCCACACCGCCATCGCGAGGAAGGAAATGCCGAGTACCCAGCGCAGCGTATCCGGCCCCATCAGGGTCGTGATCCACGCGCCGACGGCGCCGGCAAATCCGTGATTCGCCAGCGTGGCCAACAGGATGCCGGCGATGATCGGCCACGGCTTGCGGAATTTTGCTGCAAGAATGAAGGCGAGCAGCTGGGTCTTGTCGCCCACTTCTGCGAGGGCGACGATGCCGGTTGATACGAGGAATGCGTCCACAATCGGTCTCCTGGCCGGAAAAGACGAATGACCACTCACCTTTCCGGCCAAGTCCGAAGGTGGTGGTCAAAGGTCTTGCCAAGCTGGGAAACCGCCTGCGCCATGGCCGGACGACCAAGCATGTTGACGCAGGCCCTTTCGTGCGAAAGGAGGCTACTCCCCAATGACGGGCGGAATTCTACGCAGCGCCCCGAGCGCTGTCCATCCGCCCGGGGTGGGAAGTCAGCGCCAGGACGCGAAGATGCGTCGCGCCGCATCCACCGTTGCGGCGATTTCGGCCTCGCCATGCGCAGCGGACACGAATCCGGCCTCGAACGCGGACGGCGCGAAGTAGTGGCCCTCGTCCAGCATCGCATGGAAGAAGCGGTTGAAGGCTTCGGTGTCGGACATCATCACGTCCTTGAAGGAGGTGGGAACGGCGTCGCTGAAATACACCCCGAACATGCCGCCCACCGAGTCGGCGCTGAACACGACGCCTGCATCGCGCGCAGCGGCGCTCAGACCCGACACCAGTGCGGTGGTGCTGGCACCCAGGCGGTCGTAGAAGCCCGCCTCGCGCGTGAGGCGCAGCGACACCATGCCCGCAGCCACTGCAACCGGACTGCCGGAGAGGGTGCCGGCCTGATAGACCGAGCCCAGCGGTGCGATCTTCTCCATGATGTCGCGACGCCCGCCGAATGCGCCCACCGGCATGCCGCCGCCGATCACCTTGCCCAGCGTCGTGAGGTCGGGCGTGATGCCGAACAGACCCTGCACACCCTGCGGCCCGACACGGAAACCGGTCATCACCTCGTCGAAGATCAGCACGGTGCCGTACTCGGTACAGATGCGGCGCAGGCCTTCGAGGAAGCCGGGATTGGGCTTGATCAGGTTCATGTTGCCGGCCATCGGCTCGACGATGATCGCGGCGATCTCATCGCCCCGGGCCTTGAACACGGCCTCGATCTGCTCGAGGTCGTTGAAGTCGAGGACGATGGTGTGCTTGGCGAAGTCTTCCGGCACGCCGCCCGACGACGGGTTGCCGAAGGTCAGCAGACCGGAACCGGCCTTCACCAGCAGGCTGTCGGCATGACCGTGGTAGCAGCCCTCGAACTTGATGATCGCGTCACGACCGGTGAAGCCGCGTGCCAGCCGGATCGCGCTCATCGTCGCTTCAGTGCCGGAGCTGACCAGGCGCACCATTTCAACGGATGGCAGCATCTCGCAGATCAGCTCGGCCATCTCGACCTCGCTCTCGGTCGGTGCTCCGAAGGACAGGCCCTTGAGCGCCGCCTCGCGCACGGCTTCGATGATGGCCGGATGCGCATGACCGGTGATGGCCGGGCCCCACGAACCCACGTAGTCGATGTAGCACTTGCCATCGGCATCCCACACCCGCGCACCCTCAGCGCGATCGATGAAGCGCGGCGTACCGCCGACCGAACGGAAAGCACGGACGGGCGAGTTGACGCCACCGGGGATGGTGCGCTGGGCACGCTCGAAGAGCGCTTGGTTTCGGCTAGTCATGGCAGGATCTTCTTACTTGGGCACGGAATCCGTAATTGTCGCCCGCCAGCGCCTGCCGGGTCCACCCGTGACATCAAAACCGGACACCGCGCGCGAAAAATTCAGGGGCGGTCCGCGCTCAGGCAAAGCGGGCGGCGAAATCGCGCGCGCGGGCAGCCGGATCCGGGGCTCCGAAAACATCGCTGATCACCGCCGGATAGTCGGCGCCCGCCGCGATGACTTCGGCCACGTTGTCGAGCGTGATGCCGCCGATTGCAGCCACCGGTACGCGCAGTTCGCGCCGCGCGCGCGCCAGCAACTCGAACGGGGCATGCACCGCATGCGGCTTGGTCGGCGACACGAATACGGCCCCGAAGGCCACGTAGTCCGCACCGGCCGCAACGCCAGCCTGCGCCCTCGCCCATTCGTTGTAGCAGGTGACGCCGATGATGCGGTTCGCGCCCAGCGCCAGCCGCGCCTGCGCGGGATCGCCGTCGTCGCGGCCCAGATGCACACCATCTGCATTGATCACCAGCGCCAGCTCGAGATCGTCATTGACCACCAGCGGTACACCCGCCTGCCGGCACAAGGCCAGCACCGCCTCGGCCTGCGTCCTGCGCAAGGCGGCGGACGCCAGCTTGCTGCGGTACTGCATCAACGCCGGGCGTCCGCGCAGCACCTGTTCAACCAGCGCCAGCAGACGCGCACTGTCGGCGTCGTCCGGCGTCACCGCATAGAGCCCCGGCGCGGGCATGATGCCTGCAGTCTCAGTCATCCGCTTCGCCCTTGCCACGTGCCCAGAAAAACCGGTCCGGGATCGCCCGCCCCATGCCCGGAAGGTAGGCATGGCGCAAGGCCTGCTGGGTGAATTCCTGCGCTTCACGCACCGCCTCGGGCATCGCCATGCCGTGTGCCAGCCCTGCCGCTGCCGCGGCGGCCATGGTGGCACCTGCCCCGAGATAACGCCCGGGCAGGCGCTCCCAGGCGTCGGTACGAATCACGCCCTGTTCGCCAACCAGCATATTCACAACTTGCGGGCCATGGTCGCCCCCTCCGGTCAGCAGTACGTACTCGACCCCCAGTTCGAGCAGGCGGGCCACGGCCTCTTCGGGCGAAAGCGGCTCCTCGCCGTCCTCGTCGATGTCGAAGCCGGCGAGGCGCAGCACCTCGTGCCGGCTCGCCACCAGCAGGGTCGTCTGCGGCAGGATCAGTTCGGCCAGCACCGCCACGAGGTCGTCGTCCGCAGCCTGATCAACACTGGTGTACAGGGCAGGCTCGACGACGAGCGGGATATCGGGATAGTCGGACAGGATTTCTGCGGCGGTCGCCGTGTTCTCGACACTCCCGCAGAAACCGAACTTGAACGCATGAACAGGAATGTCCTCGAGCACGGTGCGGACCTGGGCCGCAAGCACATCCGGCTCGATGGCGATGCAGTCGTCCACGCCACGGGTGTCGCGCACGACCATTGCGGTCTGCACTGCCAGCGGATGGCAGCCCATGCTGGCAAGGGTCAGGATGTCCGACGGCAGGCCGCCTCCGCCGGTGGCATCGGCAGCAGACAGGCAGAGCACGACGGGAGGTACGTCGGGAATCGCAACAGGCATTGGGGTCGTGCGCCTGACATGGCGCATCCATTGAAATACGGTAAGATTAACCGCATTTTACTGCCATTCCTCTCCGCCTCTGCCATGTCCGATCAGCCCTTCAAGACCTATATGTGCCTCATTTGCGGCTTCATCTACGACGAGGCCGCCGGCTTGCCGGACGAAGGCATTGCGCCAGGCACCCGCTGGGAAGACGTTCCGCCGAACTGGACCTGTCCGGAATGCGAAGCCCGCAAGGAAGACTTCGAGCTCATCGAAATATGACAAGTGATGTGCTGCGACATGTCTTTTGGAGTATGCTTCCGGCCAACCGAATTTTGATCGCAGTCACGCAAGCTTCTTCGCTGCGTCACCGAGGACATTCTGCATGGACCTGAGCGGACTCAAGGTGATGGTCATCGACGACAGCAATACCATTCGTCGTAGTGCCGAAATTTTTCTGAGCCAGGCGGGCTGCCAGGTGCTGCTGGCCGAGGACGGGTTCGACGCACTGTCCAAGATCACCGATCACCACCCCGATGTCATATTCGTCGACATCATGATGCCTCGCCTCGACGGCTATCAGACCTGCGCGCTGATCAAGAAGAACCCGCGCCTCTCATCCACGCCCGTCATCATGCTGTCGTCCAAGGACGGACTGTTCGACCGTGCGCGCGGCCGCATGGTGGGGTCGGACGAATACCTGACCAAACCATTCACCAAGGACAGCCTGATCAAGGCGGTGGCAGTGCACGCCAGCAATCGCCCCCGCTGATTCTCTCGATGGAAACGCTCCATGCCGATCAAGAAGATACTCGTCGTTGATGATTCACCCACCGAGCGCCTCGCGCTCTCGCAAGTGCTGAGCAAGAACGGCTATGACGTCGTGACTGCCGAAAGCGGCGAAGAGGCGATCACCAAGAGCCGCAGCGAAAAGCCCGACCTCATCCTCATGGACGTGGTCATGCCCGGCATGAACGGTTACCAGGCGACCCGCACCATCTCGCGCACCGATGAGACCCGCAGCATCCCGATCATCATGTGCACGAGCAAGGGACTGGAAACCGACAAGATCTGGGGCATGCGCCAGGGCGCCTACGACTACATGGTGAAGCCGGTAGAGCACGACGCACTGCTCGCGCGCATCAAGAGCATCGGCTGATCCATCATGTCCAGACGGATCAGCCTGCGCGAATTCCAGGAAAACCTCGCGCATCGCCTGGCCGAAGCGCAGACCGGCGAACGCCGTGGCCTGCTCGGCGTGCAGGCAGGCAACGAGAACTGGCTCCTCAACCTCGCCGAAACCGGCGAGATCCTGGCACCGCCGCCGCTTGCCCATGTTCCGCTGACCCGCGAGTGGTATCGCGGACTGGCCAATGTGCGTGGCACCCTCTTCGGCGTCATCGACTTTTCGAGCTTTCACGGCGGCGTGCCAATCGTTGCAGGCGGTCACGCGCGCCTGCTGCTGGTCGGCGCCAAGCATGGCGTGCACAGTTCGCTGCTCGTCACCCGGGTACTGGGTCTGCGCAGCGAAGAGGATTTCGAGGCCGATCACGGGCCTCCGGACGCGCGCCCCTGGGTCAGCAAGCGCATGCGTGACATGCAGGACCACCCCTGGCTCAAACTGGATATTCCGCAACTGCTCGCGCAGGGTGCGTTTCTCGACGCCGGGGCAGACTGACCCGGGCGCCTCACCATCACTCAAAGCTTAATTCAGACAGCGGCGGAGCACGGCACATGGCATTCAAGCTCTCCTTAGGCAAGGACAAGGCTTCCGGGCACGATACGGCGTCCGACACCACGATCATGGAAAACTACAATCAACCTGCACCGGCCTCCGCCGGCGCCAAGGCCGATGGCAACGAGCGCCCGGTCAGCAGCAGGATACGCAGCCTCGGCTTCGTCTTCGGCGCACTCGTCGTCGCCACGGTCGGCCTGGTGATCTACCAGAACCAGCAAACCGGAAACGCAACCCGGCAGGTTGCGGCCGCGGGTGAAATGCAGACCCTGTCCCAGCAGATCGCGAAGTCCGCCCAGCTCGCCCTTCAGGGCAATGCGGCCGCCTTTGCCGAACTCAAGCGCGGCAGCAGCCGCTTCGCCACCCTCGCGCTCGCGCTCGATCAGGGCGGCGAACTCGAAGGCGCCGCGTTCCCGGCCGCAAGCGGCGGTGCGCGCACCCAGCTCGACGCGGTCAAGGAGAGCTGGGCCAAAATGGAAAAGGATGCGCAGCAGCTGATCGGCCAGGAGCAGACCCTGCTGACGCTCAATGCTGCGGTGGAAACGATCAACAAGGGCAACGACGCGCTGCTTGACCTCACCGAGCAGATTGCTGCGCTCAAGCTGCAGGCCGGCGCCAGCCCCACCGACATCGCCACCGCCAACCGGGCAGTGATGCTGACCCAGCGCATCGCCAAGAACGTCAACGCGCTGCGCGTGGCCGATGCCATCGACCCCGAGATTGCATTCCTGCTGGGCAAGGACACCAACACCTTCCGCGAACAGCTCGCTGCCATGGAGCAGATGGGCGGCGACAGCGAAGTCCGCACGCGCATCCGGCAACTGCTCGCCAGCTCGAAGGAAACCCAGGAAGCCGTCGGCAACGTGCTCGGCAACATCCAGCTTCTGGTGCAGGCCAAGCAGGCAGGCAGCCGGCTGTTCGACGACTCGTCGGCGCTGCTCGCACGCAGCACCGAGCTGAGCGAAGCGTTCAACAGCGCCGTGCGCGGTTTCAACCCGCTGTCGGCCCTGATCGCCCTGACCGCGCTTGCGGCGCTCGCAGCCATCGGCATGATGGCCAAGATCTACAACGACGACGTCTCTCAGCGCCGCGCCGACGCCGAGCGCATGCGGGTGAGCGCCGAGGACGAGCGCAACCTCACGCAGCAGGCCATTCTGCGCCTCATGAACGAGATGGGCGACCTCGCCGACGGTGACCTCACCATCCGCGCCACGGTATCGGAAGACATTACCGGCGCCATTGCCGACTCGGTCAACTACACCATTGAAGAACTCTCGGTGCTGGTGCGACGCATCAACGACGCAGCCAGCCGGGTGACGACCGCCACCCAGGCCGCACAGCAGACGTCGAACGAACTGCTCGACGCGACCGAGCGCCAGACGCGCGAGATCGAAGAGGCCGGCGCCACCGTGCAACGCATGGCGCAGTCGATGACCGAATCGTCCGAGCGCGCGCTGGAATCCGCACAGGTCGCGCGCCGCTCGCTGGACTCTGCGCGCAAGGGCGCCGACGCGGTGGAGAACACCATCCGCGGCATGAATGCCATCCGCGACAAGATTCAGGAAACCTCCAAGCGGATCAAGCGCCTGGGCGAGTCGTCGCAGGAGATTGGCGAGATCGTCGAGCTGATTTCCGACATTACCGAACAGACCAACGTGCTCGCGCTCAACGCCGCCATTCAGGCCGCTTCGGCCGGCGAGGCGGGACGCGGATTCACCGTCGTCGCAGAAGAAGTGCAGCGACTGGCTGAGCGCTCGGCCGAAGCAACCAAGCAGATCTCGGCTATTGTGAAAACAATTCAGACCGACACGCAGGATGCAGTGGGCGCAATGGAAAACGCGACCCGCGACGTGGTCGAAGGGGCTCAGCTGTCCGATGCAGCCGGTCAGGCGCTGGCCGAGATCGGTCAGGTGTCGATGGACGCCGCACAGCGAATCGAACAGATTTCCACCGACACCCAGGATCAGGCCGCAACCGCTGGCCGGGTGGCAGGAACGATGAAGGAAATTCTCGCCATTACCGAGCAGACGACCCGCGGCACGAAGCAGACTGCAGTCTCGATCGGACAGCTGGCCGACCTCGCAGTCGAGCTCAAGGGCTCTGTCTCCGGCTTCAAGGTCTAAGCACGAGAACCCATTCATGACGCAAGCCAAGGAACTGGATCTGGGGCCACTGACCTGGGTCAAGAGCGAAATCGATCTGGCCCTCGCCCGCGCTGCAGAAAGCCTGGGCGAAGCAAGTCGCGCAAGCGATGCGGCTGCCCGCATTCAGTTCGCGCAGACCCACCTGCACCAGGTCCGCGGCGCGCTGTCCATCGTCGGCCTTGACGGGCTGACCCAGTTTGCAACCGGCGTCGACCAGCTGTTCGGCGACATGAGCCGCGGCGACGCGGTGATTGACGAAAACAGCATCGAGCTGGTCGGTCGCGCGCTCTCGAGCATCGGCAACTATCTCGAGGAGCTCGCACATGGCACGCCGGACCAGCCCTTGCGTCTGCTGCCGCTCTACCGCGAGATCGTCGCTGCACGCGGCCTCGAGGCGCCCTCGGCTGCAGACCTGTTCTTCCCCGATACCAGCCTGCGCGCACCGCGGCGTCAGTCGTCAGCACCGCTCGCGCCGGACGCCCTGCAGCCCGCCATCCGCGGCCTGCGAGCCCGCTTTCAGCGCGGCCTGCTCGAATGGCTCAAGAACCCGACGGCCGATAACGGCCCCGAATCGATGCGTGCCGCACTCGACGAACTCGAGACAATCGAGCCGAGTGCGCCGGCACGCGCGCTGTGGTGGGTTGGTCAGGCCATGGTCGGCACCCTGGGTAGCACGCCGGAATCGGACAGGGTCGAGGTCAAACGCCTGCTGTCCCGGCTGGAAGCGCAGTTGCGCCGTGCAGGTGACGGTCCGCAACCCGTACCCGAGCGCCTGTTGCGCGAAATGCTCTATCAGGTGGCGACGCAGCCGGCCCTCACAAGTGTTCAGCAGGCCGTCCGTGACAACTGGCAACTCGACGCCATGCTGCCCGAGCCGGGCGCGCGCGTCAGCGAACTGCCGCTGGCCCCCTTGCTGCAGGATCTTCGCGGCCGCCTCTCCGAGCTCAAGGAAGAATGGGACGCCTTCAGCGCCGGCACGGCGATTGCGCTGCAACGTTTCGAGACCGCACTCGACGAATTCTCCGCCCCGGTCAGCCGGCTCGGCCGCCCTGCGGTAGACCGTCTGATTGGCGGCATCCGTCAGTTCACCGCCTGGCTGCGCAAGGACCCGCTGCATTTCTCCGAAGCCATCGCCATCGAGATGGCAACGGCCCTGCTGCTGGCGGAAGCCGCACTCGACCGCAGCGTGCCCGACGCCGGCTTCTCCGAGCAGGTCAAGGAAGCCATCGAACGGCTCGACGCGCTCAGCAGAGGCGAGCAGGTTGAGGCGGTCGACAGCTCTCCCGGCCTCGAAGCGGCGCGACGCGCGCAGGAAAAAGAAGCACTCGGGCATGTCTCGCGCGAGATCCTGTCCAGCCTGGCCAACATTGAACAGACACTGGACGACTTCTTCCGCGATCAGCACAAGCGCGCACCGCTGGCCCAGCTTTCGGGCCCGCTGCACCAGATTGAGGGCGCCCTGTCCCTGCTCGGCGAAACTGATGCCATCGAACTGGTGCACGCAGCCGGCGAGACCATTGCCGGCTTTGCCGAAGACGACAGCCCGGCCGACAGCGCAGCATTCGAAGCCCTCGCCCATCAGTTGTCGGCACTGGGCTTTTTCGTGCAGTCGCTGCAGCACGGCAAGTCCACGCTGCAGCAGTTCCTGAACGGCGACGCGACCCCCTCCCCGGCACAGGCTGACGAGGCAGTCGTCCCGGCGCAGGCAGCCGACGCCGGCACTGCCGCAGCCGACGCACACGTCACCGAAGCAGCCGACGAGGCGGTACCCGACACGGGTACGCCGGTCCCCGAGGGTGCAGACGTCGCGGGAGTCGCTCCCGAGGACGCCGAGCTCGAAGAGATCGACCTCGAAGACACCGGCCCTGACGACGCAGACGCCATGGCGGCTGCGAGCGCGGAAGAGACGCACGAAGATCAGCCCCCTGCCGCGCCGGCCATCCAGCAGGTTGCGGACGATACCCGCCGCCTGATGGAGTCGAGCGACGAGGAAATCGACGCCGAGCTGCTGTGCATCTTCATCGAAGAGGCATACGAAGTGCTGGCAACCGTTGCCGAACAGCTGGAGCTGTCGCGCACCGAGCCGGCAAACGGTGAATGCCTGACCGCAATCCGTCGCGGTTTCCACACCCTCAAGGGCAGCGGACGGATGGTCGGGCTGCATGATTTCGGTGAGGCTGCCTGGGCGCTTGAACAAACCCTCAATCGCTGGCTCCAGCTTGAGTGGCCACCCACATCCGCGCTGCACCACCTGATCGACGAGGCCCACCAGCACTTTTCGGCCTGGGTTGTGCAGCTCGAAAGCGGTGGCTCTCAGCATCGCGATGTGTCGGCCCTGCTCGCCGAGGCCAGACGCCTCAACGAGAGCGACGAACCGACACAGGAATCGGCCGTCGGACAGGCGGAGCCCCGCGCACCGACCGCGGATGCCGCGGACGAAGCCGACATCATCGAAACCACGCTCGACTTTGACCTCACGCTGTCCGAGGACGGCGAGGTCCTGCCCTTCGCTGGCGATGTCGAGGTGTCCGGTTTCCTGCCGGAAGAAACCTCACTTGAGGACTTCCCCCTCATCGACGAAGACAGCGGTGTCGAGCTCGCGCATGATGCGTCGGACACGATCGGCGCCCCATCCGAAGAGCAGGCCCGGCCGACAGGCGAGGACGCCGACCAGGGCGACGCACTGGATCTCGAGCTGTCGGAAGTCGAAGAACTCGACTTCGAGGCAACCCCTGCACCGGAACCCGGGGAAGAACCGGCCGACGCCGACACCCCGCTCGACCTGCTGCAGATCACCGCGCTCGACGAAACCTGGATGCCGCCCGAAGAGGTGCTCGAACCGGCGACCGAAGTGCCGCCCGTCGAACCGCCCGACACCACCGAAAGCCCCTCCGATCTGCTGCAGATCACGGCCCTCGATGAATCGTGGCTGCCCGCCGAAGAGGTGGACGCGCCCACCGGCGCTGGCGACACCCCGGACTGGGCAAGCACAGACGCAACCGAAGCAGTGCCCGACGAACACGGCGCCATCCCACAGGACGAATCCGCGACTTACCCCAACGAGGCTGGCACCGAGCCCGCAGAGGACCAGGCGGACGCCCTGACCAAAGCCGGCATGGACACCGACGCCATCGAGCTCGACGCGGAGGAAGCGACAGACCTCCCCGCTGAGGCGCCCGCAGCCGTTGAGCCTGAGCCTGAGCCTGAGCCTGAGCCTGAGCCTGAGCCTGAGCCTGAGCCTGAGCCTGAGCCTGAGCCTGAGCCTGAGCCTGAGCCTGAGCCTGAGCCTGAGCCTGAGCCTGAGCCTGAGCCTGCAGAGTTTGCTCCGGCCACACCGATTCCCGAAGAGGAAGCGGTGGGCGAGACCGTGTCGGAGCGCGAAGCGCAGCAGGACGCCGACTTCGTCCGCATCGACGATGTCGAGATCTCCCGCCCGCTTTACGATCTGTATGTGGCGGAAGCCCGCCATCACATCGCCACCCTGCACCAGGAGTTCGCGCGCCTCAAGGCCAACCCGACGCTTCAGCTGCCCGAGGTCGCACTGCGCGCCGCACACACCTTTGCCGGCATTTCGGGGACGGCCCGCATCGATCCGCTCCACGCCCTGGCGCGCGCACTCGAACATGCCGAACAACGTCTGCGCGACCAGTCCGCGGCCCCTTCAGCCGATGATCTGGCGCTGTTCAGAACCAGCGTCGACACGCTGGAGGCCATGCTCGCAGAGGTCGTCAACAAACGCATGCCGCTTGAGGTGCCCGACCTGGTCGAGCAGCTCGAGCACGCGTGTCGTCACCCAAACGCCCCCGGCCGCAGCATCGCACCCGAGGCGGCCCCGGCTGCCGCGAGCCCCGCACCGGCACAGATACCGGAAGATGTCCCGGCGACGCGCGTCAGCGATGAGATCGACGAGCAGTTGCTGCCGATTTTCCTCGATGAAGCCGGCGAACTGCTCAGCGAACTGCACGCCGTGCTGCGTACCTGGCAGACCGATGCCAGCAATGCCGATTACCCGAAGAGCGTTGCGCGCCTGCTCCACACCCTGAAGGGCAGCGCACGCATGGCCGGTGCAATGCTGCTCGGCGAGCAGATTCACCAGCTCGAATCGCGTCTCGAAGCATCGCTCAAGAGCGGCCGCGAGATGCCGGCCCTGATCGAGGAGCTGGTCACCAGCCTCGACCATACCGAACAGATGGTCGACGGTCTGGCGGGCGGCGAAACAGGCCAGGTGCCCGAAACGCCCGAGACGCAGAAAACCGCCGCCGACACCGGCCCGGCCGTCAGCATCGACACCACCCCGGGCGAGACCGACAACGCCGCGGCGTCCGGCACCCTGAGGGTGCGTGCCGAGCTGGTTGACCGCTTCGTGAACGAGGCCGGCGAGATCGGGGTTGCCCGCACCCGTATCGAGGGCGAGCTGCGTAACCTGCGCCGCTCGATGCTGGACCTGACCGAGAACGTCATTCGCCTGCGCAATCAGTTGCGCGAGGTCGAGATCCAGGCCGACGTCCAGATGCAGTCGCGCATGGCGCAGGCGGAATCGCGACACACCGAGTTCGACCCCCTTGAGATGGACCGCTACACCCGGCTGCAGGAACTCACCCGGATGATGGCCGAGAGCGTCAACGACGTCACGACGGTACAGCAGAGTCTGCTGAAGAACCTCGACGGCGCCGACATCGCCCTGCACAGCCAGGCCCGCATGTCGCGGGAATTGCAGCAGGCCCTGATGCAGGTCCGCATGGTGCCTTTCGACAGCCTCGCCGACCGCCTCTACCGCATCGTGCGCAAGGGCACCAAGGAGCTGGGCAAGCGCGCCAACCTCGACCTGCGCGGTGGCCGCATTGAAGTCGACCGCAGCGTGCTCGAACACATGGTGGCACCGCTCGAGCACCTGTTGCGCAACTCGCTCGCCCACGGCATCGAGGCCCCCGAGCAGAGACGCGCCGCCGGCAAGCCCGAAATCGGTCAGATCACCCTCAGCGTCAGCCAGGAAGGCAACGAAATCGTGCTTGAGCTTGCCGACGACGGCGCCGGTCTCGACTTCGAGCGCATCGCGGCAAGGGCGCGCGCCAACGGCTTGCTGGCAGCGGACGAAACCACCGACGAGCGTCGCCTGACGAACCTGATCTTCGTGCCCGGTTTCTCCACCGCAGGCACCGTGTCGGCAGTCTCCGGGCGCGGCGTCGGCATGGACGTGGTGAAGGCGGAGACCGCAGCGGTCGGCGGCCGCATCGACGTCAGCAGCGCGCCGGATGCCGGCACCGTGTTCCGCATCTACCTGCCATTGACACTGGCCGTCACCCAGGCCCTGCTGGTACGCGCAGCGGGACGCCACTTCGCGATTCCGTCGAGCATGGTGGCCCAGGTCATGGAGCTCAAGGCCGATGCACTCGATCGCCTGTGCAAGGACGGCGGCACCGACTGGATGGGGCAGCACTATGCGTACCGCTATCTGCCGCGTCTGCTCGGCGACCCGGTCAGCCAGCCCGAGGTCCAGCGCTACAACTGGGTGCTGTTGCTGCGCGCCGGCGCACAGACGCTTGCGCTGCATGTCGACGCCCTGCGCGGCAACCAGGAAATCATCGTCAAGAATGCCGGCCCGCAGCTCACCCGCATCGTGGGCATGTCGGGCGCGACGGTGCTAGGCGACGGCGAGATCGTGCTGATCCTCAACCCGGTCGCGCTGGCCAGTCGCGGCCTGAGCGGCAATGATGTCGTTGCGGTGACGGATGCACATGAACTGCCGCCCCAGCCCGCCGCAGAGCCACTGCATGTCCCGACGGTGATGGTGGTCGACGATTCACTCACCGTACGCAAGATTACCGGCCGCCTGCTCGAACGCGAGGGTTACCGCGTCATCACCGCCAAGGATGGCGTGGACGCCCTGGAGGCCCTGATCGAGACGGTGCCGGACGTCATGCTGTGCGACATCGAGATGCCCCGCATGGACGGCTTCGACCTGGTGCGCAACGTCCGCGCGGACGCACGCACGAAAGACGTGCCGGTCATCATGATCACCTCGCGGCTGGCGGACAAACATCGCAGCTACGCGATGGAAGTCGGCGCCAACCACTACTTGGGCAAGCCCTATCAGGAAGAGGAGCTGCTCGCGCTCATCGCGGGCTACGCGCGACGCAACTGAGCGGCGCCGGGGCCGGCCGCGGCAGGGCCGTGCCCCGTTTTCAGCCGCCCTTGACGATGCCGAACCGCGCCAGGGTGCGTGCTCGCGCGCTGGCGTGATCGACGACAGGTGCCGGGTAGTCGGTGCCGATCCGGACACCCGCGGCGGACTGGTCGATGCCGCCCATCGTCCACGGCGCATGGACAAACTTGTTCGGTACCCGTTCGAGCTCAGGCACGTAGCGACGAATGAAGCGCCCCTCGGGATCGAACTTTTCCGATTGCGTCACCGGGTTGAAGATGCGGAAGTAGGGCTGCGCATCGCAACCGGTCGACGCCGCCCACTGCCAGCCGCCGTTGTTTGCGGCCAGATCGAAGTCGATCAGGTGGTCGGCGAAATAACGCTCGCCCAGACGCCAGTCGATACCGAGATCCTTGGTCAGGAAGGAGGCCACGATCATCCGCAGGCGGTTGTGCATGTAGCCGGTCTGGTTGATCTGGCGCATCGCGGCATCCACCAGCGGGTAGCCGGTACGGGCTTCACACCAGGCGGCGAACAGCTCGGGCGCATCGTCCCACTGCACACGCGCGTACTCGGGCTTGAAGGTGGTCTCCACCACGCGCGGGTGGTGCCACAGGATCATGTGGTAGAAGTCGCGCCACACCAGTTCGCTGAGCCAGGTTTCCGCCCCCTCCCCGCCGTGCTGCCAGGCGTAGGCCACCAGCTCGCGTATCGACACCGTGCCGAAACGCAGGTGGGTGGACAGATACGACACGCCCTTCACTGCCGGAAAGTCGCGCGTCCGCTTGTAGCGGTCGATGCGGCCCTTGAAGGCCTCGAACAGCTCACGTCCGCCCGTCACGCCCAGCGGCATGCGCAGCTCGGCGAGATTTCCTGCACCGAAGCCGAGCTCGTCGAGCGCCGGAATACGCTCACCCTCCGGCTTCGGCGCAAATGCGCCAGCGTGCTTTTCCACCGGATATGCCTGGACGAAAAAGCTGTCGAGCTTCTTCAGCCAGGCATTGCGGTAGGGCGTGAATACGCTGAAGGGCGTGTTGCCCTGGGTCAGCACCTCGTCACGCTCGAAGATCACCTGATCCTTGAAGTCGACGAAGCCGATGCCGTCCGCCGCCAGCGCCTCGGCCACCTTGCTGTCACGCGTGATCGCCGCCGGTTCGTAGTCCCGGTTGGCGCACACCTGATCGACACCGAGCGCCCGCGCCAGGCGCGGAATCTCCTCAACAGCCCTGCCATGGCGCACGATCAGACCCGCGCCCCGGCCACCCGTCGCACGCGCCAGGGCGTCGAGCGCGGCATCGAGCTCGGTCACCGCATGATGAATGAAGCCAACCCGGCGATCCTCCCTCGAGGGCAGTGCATCGAGAATGTCGCGGTCGAACACGAACACGCAATAGACCTTCTGCGCATGACGCAGGGCGTGATGCAGGGCCGCATGGTCGAAGTGGCGCAGATCGCGGCGAAACCAGACAAGTGCAGCATGCATGAGATCGAACATCCGGGATGAACAAGGGCCTGGTAAGAGCGCAGGTCGAGCGATGAGGTTCCCCGCGCAAGCCGCCCAGTGTCGGCGTAAAATACGCGAATGGATACCGTCTCGAGCAATCTCACGCACCACTTCCTGATCGCCATGCCCAGCATGGCGGATCCGCATTTCGCCCGTGCGCTGACCTATATCGCGGAACACAACGACCAGGGCGCGCTGGGCGTGATCGTGAACCGGCCGATCGACATGACGCTCGCGACCCTGTTCGAGCGCATCGAACTGCCGCTCGACGCAGAAGGCTTCGCCGACCAGCCGGTGTATTTCGGCGGGCCGGTGCAGACCGACCGCGGCTTCGTGCTGCACCGGCCGAGCGGCGAATGGCACTCGACGCTGCGCGTCAACGACGAGGTCGGCCTCACCAGCAGCCGCGACATCCTGCAGGTTATCGGCGCCACCGGCGAACCCAGCGAAGTGCTGGTCAGCCTCGGCTACGCCGGCTGGGATGCGGGACAGCTCGAGCAGGAGCTGGCGGACAATGCCTGGCTGACGGTGCCCGCCGACATGGCCATCGTCTTCGACCTGCCCCCCGAAGAGCGCCTGGCCGCCGCGATGCAGAAGCTGGGGGTGGACTTCGCAAAACTGAGCGAGGTTGCCGGGCATGCCTGAAAGCGCGGCGGCTGCAACGCCGCCTGCATTGCCCGAGCGTGGCAGCCTGCTTGGCTTCGATTTCGGTCTGGCACGCATTGGCGTGGCGAGCGGCGAGCTCGAAACCGGCCATGCGACGGCGCTCACCACCGTGCACGAAGAAAGCAACAACGGCCGCTTTGGCGCCATCGCCGGACTGATTGAGGAGTGGAAGCCGGTGGCCCTCGTCGTCGGCCTGCCCCGTCATCTCGATGGCGACGAACACCAGCTCAGCGCACGCTGCCGCCGCTTTGCCAATCAGCTGCACGGCCGCTTCGGCCTGCCGGTCATGCTGACTGACGAGCGCCTGTCCTCGGTCGAGGCCGAACAGCAACTGCGCGAAGCCGGCGTCAAGCAATGGCGCGAACGCAAGCAGCAACTCGACGCGGTCGCCGCTCAACTGATCCTGCAACACTTTCTGGACTCCATCCGACATGCCAAGTCTTGATGCAGAAAACCTGTGCCGGCAGCTCGCCGAACAGCTGCGCCCCCACATCACCCCCACCACTGCCCTGGTTGGCATTCGTACCGGCGGCCTGTGGCTGGCCGAACGCCTTCATGCGATGCTCGGCATCAGCCAGCCGCTGGGGGCAATCGACGTCTCCTTCTATCGCGACGACTATGGCGCGCGCGGCCTGCACACCAAGCCGCAGCGCACCGAGATTCCCTTCAGCGTCGAAGCTGCGCACGTGATCATCGTCGATGACGTGCTGTTCACCGGCCGCACCACCCGCGCCGCGCTGAACGAGCTGTTCGACTTCGGCCGTCCTGCCTGTGTAGAGCTGGCCGTGCTTGTGGACCGCGGCGGGCGCGAACTCCCGGTCGCCGCGCGCTATTGCGCCCTGACCCTGCCCGAACCCCTGCCCCCGTCGCGGAACCTGCAACTTGAGCGCGACGAAGACGGCAGCCTCAACCTGAGGACAGTCGATGCTTAATCCCCAGCTCAACAAGAACGGCGAGCTGCAGCACCTGCTTACGCTGGACGGCCTGCCGCGCGACATCATCAACGCCATTCTCGATACGGCTGCGCCCTTCACCGAAGTGGCCGAGCGCGAGGTCAAGAAGCTGCCGCTGCTGCGCGGCAAGAGCATCTTCAACCTGTTCTTCGAGAACTCCACGCGCACCCGCACCACCTTCGAGATCGCCGCCAAGCGCCTGTCGGCCGACGTGGTGAACCTCAACGTCTCGACCAGCTCCACCGCCAAGGGCGAGAGCCTGCTCGATACGGTCGATAACCTGTGCGCGATGCAGGCCGACATGTTCGTCGTTCGCCATGCCGCCAGCGGCGCGCCCTTCCTGATCGCCCAGCACCTGCGCGCCAACGGCCGCAACGACATCCACGTCGTCAATGCCGGCGACGGACGTCATGCCCACCCCACCCAGGGTCTGCTGGACATGTACACGATCCGCCACTACAAGCAGGATTTCACCAAGCTGACGGTGGCCATCGTTGGCGACGTGCTGCATTCGCGGGTGGCGCGCTCGCAGATCTGCGCGCTGACCACGCTGGGCGTGCCCGAAGTCCGCGTCATCGGCCCCAAGACACTGCTGCCGACCGATATCGAAAAAATGGGCGTGCGCGTCTTTCACGACATGAACGAAGGTCTGCGCGGTGTCGATGTCGTGATGATGCTGCGCCTGCAGAACGAACGCATGAACGGTGCGCTGCTGCCCACGCCGCAGGAGTTCTACAAGGTCTGGGGCCTGACTGCGGAAAAGCTCGCGCAGGCCAAGCCCGACGCCATCGTGATGCACCCCGGACCGATGAACCGCGGCGTCGAGATCGACTCCGCCGTCGCCGATGGCGCGCAGGCCGTGATCCTGCCCCAGGTGACCTTCGGCATTGCCGTCCGCATGGCGGTCATGAGCATGCTAGCCGGCCAGTAAGGAAGATTCGATGAAGATCCGTATTGCCAACGGCCGGGTGATTGACCCCGCCAACAAGACAGACTGCGTCCAGGACGTGTTCATTGCCGACGGCAAGATCGTCGCCCTCGGCACCGCCCCCGATGGTTTCGTGGCCGAAAAGACGATCGACGCCAGCGGACTGGTGGTCGCCCCCGGCCTGATCGACCTCTCTGCCCGCCTGCGCGAGCCCGGCTTCGAATACCGCGCCACGCTCGAATCCGAGATGGATGCTGCGATGGCTGGCGGCATCACCAGCCTGGCCATCCCGCCCGACACCGACCCGGTGCTGGACGAACCCGGCCTGGTCGAAATGCTGTGCTACAGGGCCAAGAAACTCAACCGCGCCCATGTGTATCCGGTCGCAGCACTGACGCTCGGCCTCAAGGGCGAGCGCCTGTCGGAAATGGCCGAGCTGGTCGAGGCCGGCTGCGTCGCCTTCTCGCAGGCCAATGTGCCGATCGTCGACAACACCGTGCTGATGCGGGCCATGCAGTACGCGGCCACCTTCGACTTCCGCGTCTGGCTGCAGCCGATCGCCCCCTTCCTGTCGCGCGGCGGCTACGCCCACGACGGTGAAGTTGCCACCCGGCTCGGCCTGCCCGGCATCCCGGTCGCAGCCGAAACCGTCGCCCTGTTTACCTATCTGCAACTGGCACGCATCACCCAGACCCGACTGCACATCACCCGCCTGTCGAGTGCCGAAGGCCTGCATCTGATCGACCAGGCGCGCGCGGACGGCATGGATGTCACCTGCGACGTGTCGATCAACCATGTACACCTGTCGGACATGGATATCGGCTACTTCGACGCCAACTGCCACCTGATCCCGCCGCTGCGCAGCCAGCGCGACCGCGACGCACTGTGCCGTGGCCTGGCCGAGGGCCGCATCAACGCCCTGTGTTCCGACCACACTCCGGTCGACGACGACGGCAAGCTCACCCCCTTCAGCGAATCCGAAGCGGGTGCAACCGGCCTCGAACTGCTGCTGCCGCTGACGCTGAAATGGGCTGAGCGCGCCGGACTGCCGCTCATCGACGCGCTGGCACGCGTCACCTCGGACGCCGCAGCCATCATCGGCATCACCAAGGCGGGCCACCTGTCGCCCGGCGCGCGCGCCGACGTGTGCATCTTCGACCCGGAAGCGCAGGTGTGCATCAACCGCGACAGCCTGCGCAGCCAGGGCAAGAACACCCCCTTCCTTGGGCTGGAACTCCCGGGCAAGGTGCGCTACACGCTGGTCGAAGGGCAGCTGATGTTTATTGGCTGAACAGCCACACCGGGGAAGGCGGCTCAGGCCTGCTCACGCAGCCTGGCTGCCGCCACAGCTGCGGCACCATCCACGCGCACCCGCTTGGCACGCGAGGTCTCGCCGCTGATCAGGCTCACGGCGGATTTCGGCACCTTGCAGAAGTCCGCCAGAAACGCGCACAAGGCCGCATTGGCCTTGCCATCGACCGGCGGTGCGGCGAGCCGGATCTTCATCGCCTCGCCGTGCAGACCGGCAAAGCCGGTCTTTTTGGCCCCGGGCTGAATGTGCAGGGTCAGCGTCAGGCTGCCATCGGCAGCTTCACGCAGCCAGTCGCTCACAGCCCGAACAGCAGGGGCGCGAAACTGTTGCGCATGCCCCCGAGCACCATCAGCAGGATCTGCAGCACCAGCAGCAAGACCAGCGGCGACAGGTCGACATTGGAGATGGTCGGCACCACGCGACGGAACGGGCGCAGAAAGGGCGCCGCCAGCGCGTCGAACAGCGCCGCAGCCGGCGCATGCGGGCTGACCCAGGACAGCACCGCAGAGATCAGCACCACGCCGAACACCAGATACACCATCATGCGCAGCATCTCGACCAGCCCGAGGCCGAGCACGCCCAGTGCGATGCCGGCACCGTCGCCACCGAGGGCGACGCCGCGAATCAGGATCTCGAACACCACCAGCAAGGTCTGGAACGCCCACGCCGGCAGCAGGCTTGCCATGTCCAGACCGAACAGCCCCGGCACCACGCGCCGCAGCGGTCGCACCACCCAGTCGGTGGCGGTGACGACGAACTGTCCGATCTGATTGCGGAACGATACCCGTTGCCACTGCATGAAGAAGCGCGCGAGCAAAACCAGGGTGATCAGGCTGATCGCCGTATCGACGATGAGTAACAGGACGTTGTTGAGCATGCGCGATCAGTCCTTTCCAAGCTCGTCGCCGAGCGCACGGCCACGGTCTGCAGCGGCCGCCACGGCGTCCACCAGGGTATCGTGCCAGCCAGCCTGGGCGAGATGGGCCAGTGCCGCGGCAGTCGTGCCACCCTTGGAGGTCACCTTCTCGCGCAGCACCGAAGGCGCATCCTCGGAGCCTGCAGCCAGGCGCGCAGCACCCAGCACCGTGTCGATCGCTAGCTTGCGCGCCGTCGCCTCGTCGAAGCCCTGCGCACGTCCCGCAGCCTCCAGCGCTTCGATGAAATGGAATACATAGGCCGGGCCGCTGCCGGACACGCCGGTCACGCCATCCATCTGCGCCTCGTCCTCGATCCACACCGTGGAGCCGACCGCGGCGAGAATCCGGCCGGCGGCTTCCTTGCCCGCCACATCGACCGAGGGATCGGCATACAGGCCGGTGATGCCGGCACCAATCAGCGCCGGGGTATTCGGCATGCAGCGCACGATGCGGGTATAGGGTGCCGCCGCGCCGCCAAGCCAGCGGCCGATGTCGCCGAGCCGCAGCCCCGCTGCAATGCTGATCACCAGCACGTCCTTCAGCACACCCGCCAGCGGCGTGAGCGCAGCCTTCATCTGCTGGGGCTTGACCGCCAGCATCAGCACATCGCAGCCCAGCGCCTGCGCATCGGCCACGCCGGTCGCGCGGACACCGAAGCGCTTGTGCAGGCGCTCGCGGTTGTCGGCATCAAGCTCGATCACCTGGATGTCCTGTGCAGCGAAGCCGCGTTCGATCATGCCGCCGATCAGTGCGATGGCCATGTTGCCGCCACCAAGGAAGGTAATTTTCATCTGTTGTCCGAACCATGGAGTAAGTGTTGAGGGGCCGGCATCAATGAGATGCCGTCCTGTCCTGATGCGGCGGCAACTGCCGCTCGCCGAATATTGCCGTACCGACGCGAACGATCGTCGCCCCTTCTGCAATCGCTGCCTCGAGATCGTGCGACATGCCCATCGACAGGGTGTCGAGCGTCATTCCCTCCGCCACCAGCGCATCCCGGAGCAGGCGCAGCGCGGCAAAGCGGCTGCGCACCAGGCTTTGGTCGGTGCTGGGTTCGGGAATGCACATCAGGCCGCGCAAGCACAGCTGCGGCAGGACAGCGATCGCCCTCGCCAGCGCAGGCACCTCTGCAGGCGTGACGCCGCTCTTGCTGGCCTCGCCGCTGACATTGACCTGAATGCACACGTTGAGCGGCGGCAGATCGCCCCCGCGCTGGGAAGACAGCCGTTCTGCGATCTTCAGCCGGTCGATGCCGTGCACCCAGTCGAAGGATTCCGCCACCGGACGCGTCTTGTTGCTCTGCAGCGGTCCGATGAAATGCCACTCGAGCCCGGCGTCGCCCAGCGCGGCGATCTTATCCACGCCTTCCTGGACGTAATTTTCGCCGAAAGCACGCTGTCCGGCCGCTGCCGCGGCACGAACATCCTCTGCGGGCTTGGTCTTGCTCACCGCCAGCAGGCGCACCGAGGCCGGATCCCGTCCTGCGGCGCGCGCAGCCGCTACAATCCGTGCGCTAACGGCTTGCAAGTTGGCGGAGATTGATGTCATATTGCCAAAGCCTTTTCTCTCGGAGCACTGCGCCGAAAGTATAGCACCGGCCCCGCCGGCGGCTCCGGACGCCCCTTCCTCAAGCTCGTCAGAACCGACATCATGGACATCACAGAACTCCTCGCCTTTGCGGTCAAGAACAAGGCCTCCGACCTTCACCTCTCGTCAGGCCTGGCGCCGATGATCCGGGTGCACGGAGACGTCCGGCGCATCAACCTGCCGCCGATGGAACACAAGGACGTCCATGCCATGGTGTATGACATCATGAACGACGGCCAGCGCAAGCAGTACGAGGAAACCTGGGAGTGCGACTTTTCCTTCGCCATTCCCAACCTGGCGCGCTTCCGGGTCAACGCCTTCAACCAGAACCGCGGCGCGGGCGCCGTGTTCCGGACCATTCCGTCCAAGGTGCTCACGCTCGAAGAGCTGAACTGCCCGAAGATTTTCAAGGACATCGCCAACCAGCCGCGCGGCATCGTGCTCGTCACCGGCCCCACCGGCTCGGGCAAGTCGACCACGCTGGCGGCCATGGTGGACTACGTCAATGAAAACGAATACGGCCACATCCTCACCGTCGAGGACCCGATCGAGTTCGTGCACGAATCCAAGCGCTGCCTGATCAACCAGCGCGAAGTGCACCGTGACACGATGTCCTTCACCAATGCGCTGCGCGCCTCGCTGCGTGAAGACCCCGACGTCATTCTGGTGGGCGAAATGCGCGACCTCGAAACCATCCGTCTGGCGCTCACCGCGGCCGAGACGGGCCACCTCGTGTTCGGCACCCTGCACACCTCGTCTGCCGCCAAGACCATCGACCGTATCGTCGACGTGTTCCCGGCGGCCGAGAAGGACATGGTACGTTCGATGCTCTCCGAGTCGCTGCGTGCGGTGATCTCGCAGACACTGCTCAAGACCAAGGACGGCGCCGGCCGCGTGGCGGCGCACGAAATCATGATCGGCACCCCTGCAATCCGCAACCTGATCCGCGAGAACAAGATCGCACAGATGTACTCCGCGATTCAGACCGGACAGAACGTCGGCATGCAGACCCTCGACCAGTGCCTGTCCGATCTGGTGCGGCGTAATATCGTGTCCAACGCCGAAGCCAGGCTGAAGGCACAGAACAAGGAAAGCTTCGCCGGCTGATGCAGCACGCCTGCGCCGCGCGTCGGCCGCAGGCGGCAACCGGACGAGACACTCATTCTGCCCGCATGCGCATGCATGCGGCTAAAGGGAGCGGAAAATGGAACGCGATCAGGCACTCAAGTTCATGCACGACCTGCTGCGGCTGATGCTGCAGAAGAACGGCTCCGACCTTTTCATCAACTCCGGATTCCCGCCAGCAATCAAGATCGACGGCCGCATCGTGCCGCAGTCGAATCAGGCGCTGAGCCCCGCTCACACCGCCGAACTCGCCCGCGCGATCATGAACGATCGCCAGGCTGCCGAGTTCGAGGCCACCAAGGAGTGCAACTTCGCGATCTCGCCGGCCGGCATCGGCCGCTTCCGCGCCAATGCCTATATCCAGCAGGGGCGCGTCGGCCTGGTCCTGCGGACCATCGCGCTGAAGATTCCCACTTTCGACGAACTCGGCCTGCCGGCCGTGCTGCGTGACATCGCAATGGCCAAACGCGGCCTGGTGATCTTCGTCGGCGGGACGGGTACCGGCAAGACGACCTCGCTGGCGGCGATGGTCGATTACCGCAACGAGAACAGCTACGGGCACATCATCACCGTAGAAGACCCGATCGAGTATGTGCATCAGCACAAGAACTGCATCATTTCCCAGCGTGAAGTGGGCATCGACACCGAGAACTGGGAGGCCGCGCTGAAGAACACCCTGCGCCAGGCGCCGGACGTGATCCTGATGGGCGAGATCCGCGACCGCGAGACCATGGACTACGCGATTGCCTTCGCCGAAACCGGTCACCTGTGTCTGGCCACGCTGCACGCCAACAGCGCCAACCAGGCAATCGACCGCATCATCAACTTCTTCCCGGAAGAACGTCGCTCGCAGTTGCTGATGGACCTGTCGCTGAACCTGCGCTCGATGATCTCGCAGCGCCTGCTGCCGCTCAAGGACCGCAAGGGCCGCATCCCGGCAGTCGAAGTCCTGCTCAATTCGCCGCTGATCTCCGACCTCATCTTCAAGGGTGAGGTGCCGGGCATCAAGGACATCATGAAGCGTTCGCGCGAGCTCGGCATGCAGACCTTCGACCAGTCGCTGTTCGACCTCTACGAGGAAGGCATGATCACCTACGAGGATGCACTGCGAAACGCCGACTCGGTCAACGACCTGCGCCTGCAGATCAAGCTCAACAGCAAGCTGGGCGACAAGGACATGAGCTCGGGCATCCAGCACCTCGACATCGTCTGACGCAAGAGGCTCCGGCGGCGAACCACGTCGCCGAAGCCCCGGCCTGGCCAGGCCTCAGGAGGGATCCTTCTGTGCGTCATCCGCAGCACGCGGCTTGTCGCGCATGCTGCCGGAAATCACCTTGTACTCGAACAGACGGCACTCGAGCGCACCATTGAACAGCGGGGTGCGCTTGCTGGCCTTGAGACCGATCAGCTTGGCCAGCATCATGTCGCCGCTGAAGAAGTAGCAGCGCCAGCCGGCCCAGTGTTTTTTCAGTGCATCACCGAGCTGCGGATAAAAGGCCGCCAGCTCCTCTGCCTCGCCGATCCGCACTCCGTAGGGTGGATTGGTCACCATCACCCCGGCAGCGAACGGCGCCACCCGGTCGAGGATGTCGGCCCGGTCCAGGGTCACGCACTTGTCGAGTCCGGCGGCGGCCAGGTTCTCGCGGCTTCGGCGCACCTGATCCCCAACAATGTCCGAACCGAAGATCGGCTGCGGCGCGAGCGGCTTGCGCCGTGCCTCTGCCGCGCTGCGCACGGCCGACCAGGTGGCCTCGTCCACATTCTTGAAGCGCTCGAAGCCGAACTTGCGGCCCAGTCCCGGCGCAATCCCGAGCGCCATCTGCGCCGCTTCGAGCAGGAAAGTCCCGCTGCCGCACATCGGGTCGATCAACGGCTCACCGGGTTGCCAGCCGCTGAGTTTGAGGATGCCGGCCGCGATGTTTTCCTTCAGCGGCGCCTCGACCGCAGCCGTCTTGAAACCCCGCTTGTACAGCGGCTCACCCGAGGTATCCATGTACAGGGTGACCATGTCCTTGGTGAGAAAGGCATGAATGCGGATCGCGGGATTCGCAGTGTCCACGTCGGGTCGACGTCCCACCACGGTACGGAAGTGGTCGCACACCGCATCCTTGATGCGCAGCGTGATGAATTCGAGACTCTTCAGGGGCGACTGCTGCGCCGTCACCGATACGCGGATGCTGTCGTCCGGCGTGAACCACTTGGCCCAGGTCACGCTGTAGGCGAGCTTGTAGATGTCGATTTCACCCTGATAGCGGCTGCGCCCCACACGCCAGAGCACGCGCGTCGCCAGGCGGCTCTCGAGGTTGGCGCGATAGCAGCTCGCCCAGTCACCGCTCCACATCACCCCGCCATGAAGAACCTCTGCGCTTGCCGCACCGAAACCCCGCAACTCGTCAGCCAGCAGGTTTTCGAGGCCACGTGGGCAGGGGGAAAAGAATGTTTCGGCCATGAAGCGCTCCGGAATGAATGGAAATGCCACAAGCGGCCGCTGTGGATCACAGGGCTCACGCTCGGGCGGGGCGGAATGCGCGCATTGTAACGTGTGCCACACGCTTGTCCCGACTCAGCTGCATCGGGTGCCGCCCGCAGGAAAAGAAAAACCCCGTCCGACTCGCGCCAGACGGGGCCTGAAGAAGGCCCGGACACCCATACTGGAGGGGAAACGGTGTCCGGGCCCTGTTACTGCGAATCGCACCAGCAGGCTTACTTGCCCGCCTTGAGCTTCCATGCGGCGGCAACACGATCCTGCGCCGCAGCGAGTTGGTCCCCAGCGACCTTGGCTGCCTCCGCGGCCTTTTCCTTGGCCTCGGCCGCCTTGGCCTGAGCTTCTTCCGAAGGCGCGGGCAGTTTGGCCCACACCGGGCCGGTCGCCAGGCCGAGGCCGGCGACGAGCAGCACTGCGCTAAGCATGGATTTCATGAACGTGCTCCTGTAACCGAATCCTGAGGATGACCGGACTTCCCGGCCTTGACGTCGTCGTACCAGAACTCGTGATGCTCCCGGGCCCAGGTCTCATCCACGTAACCGGTCTTCATCGACTGATACGCACCTTCGACACCGATCGTGCCCATGTAGATATGACCGAAGGACAAGGCGAGCAGGACCAGTGCGCCCACGCCGTGCACCATGTTGGCCAGTTGCATGTCGGACCGTGTCCAGCCGTAGTTGGGGAAATCCAGAACCAGTCCGGACAGCACCACCGTCAGACCGAGAAAGGTCACGCCCAACCAGAACCAGGTCTTCTCGCCGAAGTTGAAGCGGCTCGAAGGCACATGATCGCCGCCCAGCAGCCCGCCTGCGCGCTTGATCCAGATCGCATCGCACGCCTGCCATACGTTGTCGCGCAGGAAGGTGAGGATCATCAGCAGCACGAACACGCCGAACACCGGGCCGACATAGTTGTGGATCAGCTTGCCGACCACGAGCAGGGACGCGAAGAACTCCGGCCCGAAGATCGGCGCCAGCACGTGCTTGCCGAACAGGATTGCAACACCGGTAACTGCGAGCAGCAAGAAGGTGATCGCTGTTCCCCAGTGCGCAAAACGCTCGAAGCCCGAGAATCGCTTCATCTTGCGACCGGTCGGCTTGTCATGCAGTTTCATCGTGCCCTTGACCAGCCAGAACAGCGCAATGGCAGACGGCACGAGGATCAGCAGCCAGCCACCGTACTGGGTGATCGGGCCGTTGCGCCACTGCCGCCAAGTATTGCCCTCGCTCTGGATCAGGACGCCGGCTTCCGGCCCCTTTGCCAAAGTGAAGTGCTCCTGGCCCGAGCGCACTTCCCGCCACACCGGCGCGTTGTTCAGCGGCTGCGACTGCTCGCGCGCCACCTGTTCGGCAGCCGCCTCGCCTGCCGCGTGTGCAGGCATGAAGGCGCCGAACAGCGCCATCATCCAGCACAGCATGACAAGCCGCAGGGCGCTGCCGCGACGCATGAAGAATGTCTTCATGGTGAGCCTCCTCACTGGGTGCGGTTGTATTCGTTCTGCGCGCGGGCGCGATTCTTCATCGCCAGCTCCCAGGCCGCCTTGTCACCCTTGAACACCGGGTTGTCCCAGGGCTGGCTGTCGGCCTTGCCCTGATACTTGCCCTGCTCGTAAGTGACCACCTGCGGCTGCTCGCCACAGCCCGCCAGCCCGCCGGCCAGCGCGACCGCGGCCAGCATCGACATCAAGCCTCGTGCGCTCATTTCGCGCCCTCCTTCTGCTCTTCACCGTAGGCCGTCATCCAGCCCCAGGCTTCCAGACCCTTGCCACGACGCAGCACGCGGTCGCGGAAGATGTCGGACACGGCAGCCGAATCGCCCGCCAGCAGCGCCTTGGTCGAGCACATTTCGGCACAGGCCGGCAGCTTGCCTTCGGCCAGACGGTTGGAGCCGTACTTGGCGTACTCCTCCTTGGAACCGGTCTCTTCCGGACCACCGGCACAGAAGGTGCACTTGTCCATCTTGCCGCGCTCGCCAAAGGCGCTCGGGCCGTTGGGGAACTGCGGCGCGCCGAACGGACAGGCGAAGAAGCAATAGCCACAGCCGATGCACATGTCCTTGTCGTGCAGCACCACGCCGCCGTCTGCCTTGTAGAAGCAGTTGGTCGGGCACACGGCCATGCACGGCGCGTCCGAACAGTGCATGCAGGCCACCGACATCGAGCGCTCGCCCGGCACACCGTCGTTGATCGTCACCACACGGCGTCGGTTGACGCCCCATGGCACCTCGTTCTCGTTCTTGCAGGCGGTGACACAGCCGTTGCACTCGATGCAGCGCTCTGCGTCACACAGAAATTTCATGCGTCCCATTATTCTCTCCTCCCCCTCAGGCCTTCATGACCCGGCACAGGGTCGTCTTGGTTTCCTGCATCATCGTCACCGAGTCATAACCGTAGGTGGTCGCGGTGTTGACCGACTCGCCACGCACGATTGGCGCCGCACCCTCCGGGTAGTACTTGAGCATGTCCTCACCCTGCCACCAGCCGGAGAAGTGGAAGGGCAGGAATACCGTGCCCGCACCCACCCGCTCCGTGACCTGGGCACGCACCTTGAGCTTGGCCTTGGTCGGTGACTCGACCCACATGTAATCGCCGTTGCGGATGCCCTGGTCGTTGGCGTCCTTCGGGTTCACTTCGGCGAACATCTCCTGCTGCAGCTCGGCCAGCCACGGGTTGGAGCGGGTTTCCTCGCCACCGCCCTCGTACTCGACCAGGCGTCCCGAGGTCATGATCAGCGGATACTCCTTGGAGATGTCCTTGACCTTGTCCTGCAGCGACTTGTACAGCGTGGGCAGACGCCAGAAGGCCATCTTGTCGGCGTGGGTCGGGTACTTCTCGACCATGTCCGGACGTGGCGAATAGATCGGCTCGCGGTGCAGCGGCACCGGATCGGGGAAGTTCCACACCAGCGCACGCGCCTTGGCGTTGCCGAAGGGGTGGCAACCGTGATTCTTCATCACCACGCGCTGGATGCCGCCGGAAATGTCGGTCTTCCAGTTCTTGCCGTCGGCCAGTGCCTTTTCCTCGTCGGTGAGTTCATCCCACCAGCCGAGCTTCTTCAGCAGCACATGGTCGAACTCGGGATAGCCCATCTGCAGGTCCGCACCCTTGGAGGCCGAACCGTCCTCGGCGAGCAGCGACACGCCATCGCGCTCGACGCCGAAGTTGGCGCGGAAGTTGCCGCCGCCGTCCATGACGTGCTTCGAGGTGTCGTACAGGTTGGGCGTACCGGGGTGCTTCATCTCGGGGGTGCCGAAGCAGGGCCACGGCAGACCGAAGTAGTCGCCGTCGCACGGACCGCCCGAAGCCTTCAGCGTCTTCACATCGAAGGTGTGCATGTTCTTCATGTGCAGCTTGAGACGCTCTGGCGACTGGCCGGTGTAGCCGATGGTCCAGGTGCCGCGGTTGATCTCGCGCAGGATGTCCTCGATCTCCGGCTCGTCCCAGCCCTGCTTGTCCTTGTTGAGCTTGACGTTCTTCACCAGCTCGTCGGCAAAGCCGAACTTCTTGGCGAAGGCATACATGATGGTGTGGTCGGGCTTGGACTCGAACAGCGGCTCGATGACTTTCTCGCGCCACTGGATGGAGCGGTTCGACGCGGTGCAGGAGCCGTAGGTCTCGAACTGGGTCGCGGCCGGCAGCAGATACACGCCGTCCTTGCGCACCATCGCCGCCATCGATGCGGTGGCCGACGGATAGGGGTCGATCACCACCATGGTGTCGAGCTTCTTCATCGCCTCGACCATTTCCGCACCACGCGTCTGCGAGTTGGGCGCATGGCCCCAGTACACCACTGCGCGCAGGTTCGAATCCTGGTCGATCAGTTCGTTGTCCTCGAGCACGCCGTCGATCCAGCGCGACACGGTGATGCCCGATTTGGTCATCATCGCCTCGGAGGCATAACGCCCCTTGATCCACTCGTAGTCCACGCCCCACACCGTGGCCCAGTGCTTCCACGAGCCGGCAGCCAGACCGTAGTAGCCCGGCAGCGAATCGGGGTTGGGGCCGACGTCGGTCGCGCCCTGCACGTTGTCATGGCCGCGGAAGATGTTGGTGCCGCCACCGGACTTGCCGACGTTGCCCAGCACCAGCTGCAGGATGCACATTGCGCGCACGTTGGCGTTGCCGACGGTGTGCTGGGTCTGGCCCATGCACCACACCACGGTCGAGGGCTTGTTCTTCGCCATCGCCTCGGCGACCCTGAAGACCTGCTCTTCGGAGATACCGGTGACCTCGGTCACCTTCTCCGGCGTCCAGGTCATGATCTCTTCCTTGACCTTTTCCAGGCCGAAGACGCGATCGTTGATGTACTTGGTGTCTTCCCAGCCGTTCTTGAAGATGTGGTACAGCATGCCCCAGATGAAGGGGATGTCGGTACCGGAGCGGATGCGGACGTAGTAATCGGCCTTGGCCGCAGTGCGGGTGAAGCGCGGATCCACCACGACCATCTTGGCGCCGTTTTCCTTGGCGTGCAGGATGTGCAGCAGCGACACCGGATGCGCCTCGGCTGCGTTCGAGCCGATGAACAGCATCGCCTTGGCGAACTGCATGTCGTTGTAGGAGTTGGTCATCGCGCCGTAACCCCAGGTGTTCGCAACGCCGGCCACCGTGGTGGAGTGGCAGATGCGAGCCTGGTGGTCACAGTTGTTCGTGCCCCAGAAAGACACGAACTTGCGCAGCAGATAGGACTGCTCGTTGTTGTGCTTGGACGAGCCCACCCAGTACACCGCGTCCGGACCGCTTTCCTCGCGGATCTTCAGCAGGCGATCGCCCACTTCATTCAGGGCCTGCTCCCAGCTGATCTTCTGGTACTTGCCGTCGACCAGCTTCATCGGGTACTTCAGGCGATGTTCGCCGTGACCGTGCTCGCGCACCGATGCACCCTTGGCACAGTGCGCGCCGAGGTTGATCGGGGAGTCGAACACCGGCTCCTGGCGCACCCACACGCCGTTCTTCACCACCGCATCCACCGCACAGCCCACCGAACAGTGGGTACACACGGTGCGCTTGATTTCCTCGCCACCGGCCATGCGGTTTTCAGCCGGTGCCGCCGCTTCGGCACTACCGATCAGGTTGTAGGGCAGCTGGGTGGCAATCGCACCGGCACCCATGCCAAGGCCTGAATGCTTGAGGAAGGCGCGGCGGTCCATGGTCTTGCCCATGATGCGGGCGGCCGAGCTGCGCAAACGCCGGTTGCTGCTGCCGCTCGCGACGGCACTTTTCCTGGTCAACATCGTTTGCTCTCCTTCAGATGCGCGCAGTGCGGTAGTAGTTGCGCATGTGCTCGCTGGTGCCGACGCGCTCGCTGGAGGCGGCACTCTTCACCGCCTGCTCAACTGCCGGTGCAGCCGGCCCGCTCGCCACCGTGGCCACCGCTGCCGCACCCGCGGCACCGCCAGCCCCGAGCGACAGCAGGAAATTCCGCCGCGACAGCTTGGTCTTGTTTTCGCTCATCCTCGTTCTCCCCATCAATTAGACGGACTGCGGGCCTTGGTCGGCCCGATCACACCATGTCGAACGCCTGGCGCTCGATATCGAAAAAGGCCTGCAGCAGGCTGCCGACCCGTACATAGAAACTGGCCGACGGCGCTGCCGCGACCTCTGCCACGAAAGCGCCGTACCACGGCGCCAGGTGGCGACTGAAAAACGCCTGTTGCCGCATCAGGCCTTCGTCGTCCGGACCGGTCACCACCAGATGCCGCATCACTTCGGCCAGTGCGGCGATGTGGTCCTCGGTTTCGGCCACGCCTTCGCGACGACCGAGCCCGAGTTCGATCAGGTCCTCGCGCAATTCCGCCAGCGGTTCTTCCTGCAGGAAACCGGTCAGGTACCACGAGCCATTGAGCATGACTTCGGCACGGCCCACGCCCTGAAACAGGGCGGAATACTCGGCGGCCACCGCCTCGGCCGTGGTCGCTGCCGCGGCTTCGCCAAGGGCCGCCCAGGCCTCGGGAAACGCCCCCTTGCCTGCACCCAGCACCTGCGCAGTCCGGCTCAGACCCTCCAGCAGGGCTGCATCCGGCGCAGCAAAATACAGACGGGCAAGCAGCGCATAGTGTTCGGCACGAGCACGGTCCTCATCCGACCACGCCGGTGCGGGCTGCAGACTGCGGGCATCGGAACTCATCGGTGCGTTCATTCGGTCATGTCCCAGGCTTTGGTGCTCTTCTCGTTCTTCATCAGGTCGATCACCCTGCAGTCGCCGCACATGCGCAGGCGGCCGAGTTCGGTGGCCGAGGCAAACATCGAGTGACCGGTAAGGCGGGAAATCATCGCCTCGATCATCGGCGAGGCGCCCATCGCCTTGCCGCAGCTCACGCAGTGGAAGGTGTCGGCTTCGCGCAGCTTGCGCGCGCGGCGGGCCTCGTCACCGAACAGCAAACGCGGCTCGAGACTGAGCGCCGACTCCGGACAGGCATTCACGCACAGTCCGCACTGCAGGCAGTTGCGTTCGATGAAATCGAGGCGGTAGGAATCGTTGGACGCGCGCAGCGCACCGGCCGGACAGGCGCCGGTACAGGCCATGCACAGGGTACACGCATCGCTCGCCATGACCTGGCCGAAGGGCGCCCCGGCCTTGAGTGCCACCATCGCCGGCACACCGGCTTCGGTACGCGCCGCAGGCGCTTCGGCGACCAGATGCCGCAGCGCCAGCTCGAGGGTTTCGCGCTTCTTCGGCAGCAGGCGGAAACTCGCCGGCCGGCCCACGGCCGTTGCCGGGGTCCAGTCCCACAGCGCGCGCTCGAGCTTCTGCCAGTCGTCGGCATCGGCTGCATCGACGATACGCACCGGCTCGCCGGCATAGCCGAGCGCACCGAGAATCGCCGCAGCATGTCCGGCCTGAGCCTGCAGCGGCGCGGGATCGTGGCTGCCGGCCGTCAGTACGGCCACCTGACAGGCACCCATCGCCAGGGTGCCGAGCATCAGGTCGAGGCCGATCGCGTCGGCGCTCCAGATTTCAACCGGAATCACCCGTGCCGGCAGGCCGCGACCGCGGCGCGCCAGCCGCTCGATGAGCTTGCCGCCGGCATCGGCCGCATGAAACAGCACGCAGGCATCGCTGCCACCGGCGCGCGCGTATTCGCTCAGCACGGTCTTGACCTGCAGGCCGACGTCAGGCACCCGTGGATACTGGAAGGAGAGCGCACCCGACGGGCACACCGTGCTGCAGGTGCCGCAGCCCTTGCACAGATAGGGATCGACCGCGATCACGTCGCCGTTGCTGCGGATCGCCTCGGTGGAGCAGACCTCGATACAGTTGTTGCAGCCCGACTTGCGCGAACGGCTGTGTGCGCACAGCCCGGACTCGAACGCCACATAACGCGGCTTTTCGAACTCGCCGACGCATTCGCCGAGGGCCTGAACCGCCAGCGCCTGATCGAAAGGATCGCGACCGGGCGCGGCATAGCCGTCGGGCAGTTCGACACGCTTGAGCAGAGGCTCGGCCTGCAGATCGAGCACCAGATCGAACTGCTCGCTGCGTGCAACATCCTTGCGGGAAAAATCGATCGCGCCAATCTCACCACAGGCGGTGACACAGGCGCGATGGCTCTTGCACTTGTTCGCATCGACCTGAAAATCGAAACCGATCGCACCTTCCGGACAGGCCTTGATACAGGCGTTGCAGCGTACGCACAGATCGAGATCGATCGGGTTCTGCTGCGTCCAGCTCAGCTCGAAGGCGCCCAGATGGCCCTTGAGCACCAGCGGGCTGCCCGACCATACCGGATACGCATTCTCGGCCGGCAATTCAACTTCGCCCGCACGCTCGGTCATCAGCACCGAGACCTCGAAACTGCCGGACAGGCGCTCGGCCCAACCCAGCGCGGCACCCGCTTCGCCGACGATCAGCAAGGCGCGGCCGGCCTGCATCTGCACGCCGGTCACCGGCTCGACTTCGGGCAGGGTGGTCGCTGCCGCGATCAGGGCCGCCATCTTCGGCGTCACCGCTGCGCGCTCGTCCGACCAGCCGGCGTTCTCGCGCACGTTGAAGAAGCGGATCGGGCGGGCGGCATCAATGGAGTCGGCGAGTTCGGAGAACAGGGCCGACTCCTGCGTACAGGAGACTGCCACGTCGCACCCGGCAGCGAGGTCAGCCTCCAGCACCGGCAGTTCGCGGCGGCAGAGTTCGTGATGAACCGAAACGCCGGCGCCGGACGAAAGTCCGCTCAGCCGCTCGGCGTCGAGGTCGAAGCTGCGATTGCAATCGCAAAGACGGATCTGTTTGCTGCTGTTGCGCATTGGCCCACATCCTTTGAGGTGTGGACTTAAAGCAGTCTCCGGGCCTATGCAATCCACCTCATAAGCGCAAAAAGAAACCAGAACACCTGAACAGAACGGAGATCAACGCATCGAAAGGACAAAATGTCTCAGTCGAGCCAATATGTCGCATCAACTTGATTTATTGCGGCGCAATATTGGAATGCGCAGTTCATGCCCGATGATTGAGCCATTTGCCTGAGCTCACTGGCAGCAAATGCGACAGAAACGGGAAACCGGAGGTGGACCTTCAGCGCCCGGCAGACGCAGCATGATCGATGGGTGCGGCTTCGACGCCGCCGGCAGAAGATGCTTCGCCCCCCGCTGCCGCAGGGCAGGACTGGCTTGGCTCGGTCGGCGCAGGCTCGGTCGCGCCCGCTTCCGGCAGCAAGGCGTCGCCCGCTGACGGCTCGTCCGGGGTCTGCGCCACCTGCTGCGACGTCGACTCGGCAGCGGCGTCGGCGTCCTCCTTCTCATCGCGATCGGCCAGCCATTCGGCCGCCGAGCGCAGCTTGGCCAGCAGTTCCGGCGGAATCGGCGTCGACACGGAGTAGTCGTCGATGTAGATGTCCAGCCCGTCCATCACATTGAAGTGCGGGTCATTGAACAGCTTCTTCAGCGCCTGCCGACGCAGCCCCTCGCTCACCTCATCCTTGAGGAAGGCGGTGAAATCGGAGTCGAGTGCAAGCGAGGCGATATCCGGCAACGCTGCCGGCTCCGCGACCTGATCGACACCCGCCGGCGACCCACCCTCGACAGCCGCAGCGGCCGCGGGCGGAACCGTTGCCGCGGGGACCTGCTGTTCAGCCTCGACCCCGGTCTCCCCAACCGGTGCCAGCTTCAGGCGTGACCAGCGCGACAGGAACCGTCCCGGTGTGCTCATGCCCGCCCCCTGTCCTGCGCCAGCGGGTCATTGCGCCGCACCTTCCTGCGCGGCGCCGGCTTGTAATGCGTATTGACGAAGTCGCCCACCCAGTCGGCCACCTCGCGCGACATCGGAATGCCATCCACCTGCTCGCCGGAATCCAGCCAGCGCGCCGCCTCGCCGTAACTTACGGAAGTGACCTCGGGCGCTGCAATCTCGCCCTCCTTGCGCCACATCACGAAGACCTTGGGGATCGGCGAACTCATGTTGAGAAAGTAGTTGTCGACCTCGTCGCGAAAAAGCTCCAGCCGGAAGCCGTCAAACAGCCACTGATCGCGATCGTCTTCGTTCAGGATCTGGCGCGGCGCCGGCCTCGGCGCGCCCGGCTCGGACTGCGCCTCTGCATCGAACGCCGGCACCACGCCCACTGCCTCCCAGGCCTCATCGACCCAGCGATTCTGCAAGCGTCGACGCTCCATGATCACGGCTACGGGAAAGTGGTGCATGCGGACATTCCTTGGATGGGTACGAATCTCGTTTACAGAATACGTCAGCCAGCGGCCGCGCGCATCGCAGCGCAGACTCCGCGCCGCCGCCACTGCCCTGCATTGTGGACCGCCCTCACATACAATCGATCCATGCTCATTCCAACGCTCAACCTGATTGGTCCCGGCCGCCTCGGGCGCACCCTCGCCCGTCTGTGGCAGGACAAGGGCCTGGTGCGAATTGGCGCCGTCGCCGGCCGCGATGCCGGACGCTGCAGCAGCGCATGCCAATTCATCGGCGGAGGCACGCCCATTGTCGAAGGCCCGCTGCCAGCCGCCGAGCTGTGGCTGATCGCCACGCCGGACGACGCCATCGCCGGCGTCGCCGCACGTCTCGCCGCAGACGCTGCACTGCGCCCGGGCGACATCGCATTTCACTGCAGCGGCGCGCTCGCCTCGGCCGTCCTCGCCCCCCTGCAGGCAGGCGGCGCCCACACTGCGAGCATCCACCCGCTCAAGTCCTTCGCCAGCCCGGACACCGCAATCACAAGCTTCGACGGCACCTTCTGCGCCTGCGAAGGCGAGCCCGAAGCCGTGCAGCGCCTCGCCCCCCTGTTCGACGCCATCGGCGCCCGCCGTTTTGCGGTGATGTCCGAACACAAGCTGCGATACCACGCCGCCGCCGTACTGGCCTGCAACCACCTCGTCGCGCTGATGGAGGCCGCACTGCGCTGCATGGAAGGCGCCGGCGTGAACCGCGACACCGCATGGTCCGCACTGCAACCACTGGTCGCCGGCACGCTCGCCAACGTCGACCGTAACGGCACCCGCGCCGCACTGACCGGACCGGTGGCACGCGGCGACAAGCAGACCATCCGCGACGAGATCGACGCGACCACAGACCTCGACCCCGAGCTGGGCGAAGCCTACCGCGCACTGTCGCTGGTGGCGCTCAACCTGGCCCCGCCCGACAACGGCCTCACCCGCGCCGACATCTCAGGCAGTTCAAAGGGGTCAGAGTCGTTTGAACGCCGATCAAACGACTCTGACCCCTTTGAACGATGAGGCTACAATCCCCGCTCCACCCCATGGCAAGGCCCGCATGAATCTCCCGACCGCCCGACGCCCTGTGCTCAGCAGCGCCAGCCGTCCGCTTACCGTTACCATCCCTGCCGTCAATGAACTCGGCGAGGCAGTGCCCACCGCGATTGCGGGCGAGCACCCGCTCACGCTCTACGTCGACAAGCGCGAGATCGTCACCCTGATGACCCTGGGCGCCGCCCCCGAAGCGCTGGCCATTGGCTGGCTGCGCAACCAGCGCCTGGTCAAGAGCCTGGACGAAATCGCCTCGGTACAGGTCGACTGGGAGGTCGAAGCGGTCTCCATCACCACCCGCAATGGCCTGCAGGACGCCGACGAGCGTCTCGGCACCCGCACCGTCACCACTGGCTGCGGCCAGGGCACGGTCTTCGGTGGACTGATGGACGAAATCGACAACATCCGACTGCCTGCCCAGCGCAGCCTGTCGCAGGCCACGCTCTATGCACTGATGGACGCCGTGCGGCATCACGAATCCATCTACAAACAGGCCGGCGCCGTACACGGCTGTGCCCTCGCACACGCCACGCCCGAAGGCAGCGAAGTGCTGATGTTTGTCGAGGACGTCGGCCGTCACAACGCGGTGGACGCGATCGCCGGTCACATGTGGCTGGACGGGCTCGACGGCAGCGACAAGATCTTCTACACCACCGGCCGCCTCACCTCAGAGATGGTGATCAAGACGGCACAGATGGGCATCCCCTTCCTGGTTTCACGCTCCGGTCTCACCAAGATGGGCTGGGACATCGCGCAGAAACTCGGCCTGACCATGATCGGTCGCGCCCAGGGCAAACACTATCTGCTGTTCAGCGGCGAGGAGTACTTCAAGCGATGAGCGCCGAGAAAATCACCGGTGTCGTTCTTGCCGGCGGCATGGGCCGTCGCATGGGTGGCGTGGACAAGGGCCTGGTCGAACTCGACGGCAAACCGATGGCCGCCCATGTGCTGGCACGGCTCGCCCCTCAGGTCGATGAGCTGATGATCAACGCCAACCAGAACACCGAGGCTTACGCGGCCTTCGGCCACCCAGTGTTCGGCGACGACATCCCCGACTTTGCCGGCCCGCTCGCCGGTCTGCATGCGGCGCTGGTGCGCGCCAGCCATCCGCTGGTGGTCACCGCCCCCTGCGACTCGCCCTTTCTGCCCGCCGACCTCGTTGCCCGGCTCGCGACCGCGCTGCACGCCAATGCAGCCGACCTCGCTGTCGCCAAGACCTTCGACCAGGCGCATCCGGTGTTCTGCCTGTGCCGGCGCACGCTGGCCGATCACCTGCACGCCTTCCTTGCCGGGGGCGGGCGCAAGATCGACCGCTGGTACGGCAGCCTCAACATCGTCGAAGTCCCCTTCGACGACGAGGAAGCAGCGTTTCGCAACATCAATACCCGCGATGAACTCAGCGCGGCCGCAAGCGGCACCCTGCCCGGTGGCCGTGACTGATCGCGACCTGCCCCGCCCGGCCGGCGATGCTGCAGCAGACAGCCCCAACCTGACCGCGCGTCAGGCCGCGGCCTACCTGCACCTGAACGAGAAGAAGCTCTACGAGCTCGCCAATGCGCGCGAGATTCCCGCGGTGCGGGTCGGCGGCAAATGGCTTTTTCCGCGCCCCTTGCTGGAGGAGTGGCTGCGCGAACAGGCGCATGGCGGCGTGCTCACCGACCGCCTGCTGATCACCGGCAGCGACGACCCGCTGCTCGCGGCCGTCGTCACCTCGCTGGTCCCGCAACTCGGCGGCGAAGCCTATGTGGCCTACAGCCCCACCGGCACCCTGCCGGGGCTGGAGCTGCTGGCCCGGCGCCGCGCCAACATCTGCGCCCTGCACTGGGGCGGCGTCGATACCAGCGCAGCCCAGCACAGCATGCTGCTGCGCCGCTTCAGTCAGCACCCGCAATGGACCCTGGTGCGTCTCGCGCACCGCGAGCAGGGCGTGATGCTTCGCCGCGAGCTCAGCATCGACGGCATCGAGACGCTCGCCGCCTTCGACTACCGCTGGGCGATGCGCCAGCCCGGCGCCGGCTCACGTCACTTCCTTGAATCGGCACTGGCCAGTCGCGGCTTTCGACCCGATGACTGCAGCGTGGTCGCCGAAGCCCGCACCGAACGCGAGGCCGCCGGCCTGCTGGCGCGCGAAGAAGCCGACTGCGCGCCGGGCACCCGCGCCGCCGCGGCCGAGTTCGGTCTCGGCTTCATCAGCCTCGGCTGGGAAGCCTTCGACCTCGCATTGCCACGCGAAATCGTGTTCCGCAAACTGTTCCAGCAACTGCTGCGGTGCTACGGCAGCGCCGACATGCAGCGCCTGGCCACACGCCTGGGCGGCTACGACCTCAGCCCGCTTGGGCAGGTGCTGGGCAGCGATTAAAAGCGAAGTCGACGACGAAGTCGGCCACCGCCTGCGGATCGTTGATGTCGAGACAGGGCAGGGTCGTGCTCACCGCCACGTCGGTTGCAAGCGCAACGATATTGGGATCGTCCGGAAACAGCAATGGCTCGGGGACCGCATCGCGATGCACCTCGATCTTCGGGATCGCCGCGCGCTTGAAACCCTCGACCAGCACCAGATCACAGTGCGACAGCTTTCCGAGCAGCTCGTCCAGCGACATCTCGTCCTCGCCGCGCAACTCGTGCATCAGCGACCAGCGCAGACCGGAGCTGATCAGCACCTCGCGGCAACCGGCGTGGCGGTGACGCCAGGAATCCTTGCCCTGGTGGTCGATATCGAAGGTATGGTGGGCGTGCTTGACCAATGACACCGCGAGACCGCGCTGCGACAGGATGCCGATCACCTGCTCGACCAGCGTCGTCTTGCCACTGCCGGACCAGCCGGCGAATCCGATCACTTTCATCGTCTCTTTCCTGTCAGCCACCGCTGTTGCGGGCCGCTTCTGCGTGTTCGTTGCGATACATCGGCTCGGCGCGAATCCACAGGGTGAAGGCCGCCCCCTTGCCATAGATGCTATCCACCGTGATGCGGCCACCGTAGCGTTCGATCAGTGAATAGCTGATCGACAGCCCAAGCCCGGTGCCCTGCGTCTTCTTGGTGGTGAAAAAGGGGTCGAATATACGCGCGAGATCGTCCTCGCGGATACCCTGACCGGTGTCGCTCACCGTGATGCACACCCCGCAGGGCATGTCATGTTCATCCCACGGCGTCGAACTCAGGGTCAGCGTGCCGCCGTCGGGCATCGCCTGCACCGCGTTGACGATCAGATTGATCAGGACCTGCTGCAGTTCCTGGGTGTTGATCTCCACCCGCCGCGTGGTCTGCAGATGCTGCACCACTTTCACGCCGCGGCTGGTCAGATGCTGCCGGGTGAGCACCAGACAATCGGCAATCACCGTGGCCGGGTCGACCGTTTCGACATAGCCCGCGAACTCCCCGGGGCGGGCAAACTGCAGCAGCTTGGTTACGATCAGCCGGATGCGGTTGACCTGCTCGTCGATCAGGCGGATCTCGCTCATCACCGGCGCAGCCTGCGCCCCGAGCTCTTCGCGCAAGAGATCGAGGTTGCCCTGGATGACCGCCGTCGGATTGCTGATCTCGTGCGCCACGCCTGCGGTCAGCTCGCCAATCGCGGCGAGCTTCTCGCTCATCAGCAACTGGCGCTGGGCAGCGCGCAACTCGGTGTTGGCCGTTTCAAGGTCGCGGGTGCGCGCCTCCACCTTGCGGTCGAGCGAAGCGGCAAGCTGCTCAAGCTGATCACGCTTGAGCGCGAGCACATCGAGCAGGCGATCGAACTCGCGCGCCAGCAGACCGAGCTCGTCGCGACTGTCGACCGGGCCGACCCGCGCCGAATTGTCACCCCGGCCGATACTGCGAATTGCGCCGTGCATGCGCTCGATCGGGCGGAAGATGCTGCGCGCCCAATGCAGCGACCACACCGCACCGATGATGCTGATGGCGAGGAAGAGACAGAAGATCACCAGCAGGGCAACCGTCTTCGCCGCACTGAAAGGCGCCTCGAGAAAGCCGACGTAAAGCATGCCGACTCGCGTCCCCTGGCTATCGACGATCGGCTCATACCCCGACACATACCAGTCGTTGACGACGAAAGCCCGCTCCAGCCAGGGCTTTCCATCGGTGAGGACGTGCTTGCTCACCTCGGCCGAGGCCCGGGTGCCAAGCGCACGTTCTCCCTCGAAAAGACGCACATTGGTGGCAATGCGGGCATCGCCAAGGAAGAGCGTTGCCGTGCCCTTGCTGCCAAGCGGCAGGGAATCCTCGCGATAGACGATGGCATTGATGGTGTCGACAATGCCAAGGTTGCCGTTGAGCAGCACCCCGCCCTCGATCACGCCGGCCAGGTTGCCACGGGCGTCGAACACCGGCGCCGCAGCGTGAATCACCATGCCGCGGTCTTCCCGGGTACGCGAATCGGGCGCCGCCCGCGGCGTATCGACCAGCGCGAGGCGCGCACGGTCACGCAGTTCCGGAGAGATCGCGGCCAGTGCGTCGGCGCTGAAGACCTCGACCACGCTCCGCTCGCCCGCACCCTCGCGGATCGCGCGCGACACGATGGCCCACTCGCCACGCTCCGCGCCTGCGGGCAGATGCCCGGTGGAATGCAGAACCCGGCCATTGACGTCGAGCACATTGATGAAATCGAGCCCGAGCTCGCCTTGTGCCGCCTTCAGCAAACCCTCTGAGCCGCCTTCGGCAAGCGCCTGCGCAAGCTGCCGCGAAGTCGCAAGCCCGCCCACCCGGATGCCGACCCCTTCCACGACCCGGTCAAAATACTCATTGGCCGTGACCAGGTCGCTGCCGACCTTGAACACCAGCAGCTTGTTGTAATAGGTGTGGCTCCAGTACCAGGTGAGCCCCATGATGATCGGAAAGCCGAGCATCAGCGGCGCCAGCACGAGGAAGAGCAGCTTGGCACGGACCGAGCCGAGGAAATACGCCAGCGGCGGCCTCAGAAAACGGGGAACTTGCATCGAGCGTGACGGCGTCAGACTTCGGCAGCCGCAGGACGCGTGTCCTCGCCCCAGTCGGCAAACTTGCGCTCCAGCGTCTTGCGCGACACGCCCAGACGGCGCGCCGCTTCGGACTTGTTGCCGCCGCAGGCTTCGACCACCCGCAGGATGTGGCGCTTCTCCACCACCTCCAGCGGCAGGCTGTCATCGTCTGTGGACGCCGCGGCCGTGCTGGCCGAAGACAGCGACGCGGCGGGAAATGCGCCGAGAATCAGGGAGCGCTCGACGAAGTTGCGCAACTCGCGCACGTTCCCTGGCCATGCATAGGCGGCAAGCCCGCTCACCAGCCCGTGCGACAGCGGCAGCGGCGCAACCCCGAGCTGCAGCGACAGCATCTCCATGAAGTGCCGCATCAGGTCGGGGATGTCCTCCACCCGCTCGCGCAGCGGCGGAATGCGGATATCGACCACCGCCAGGCGGAAGTAGAGGTCCTGGCGGAAACGTCCTGCGGCCACCTCGGCGGCCAGGTCACGGTTGGATGCGGCGATGATGCGCACATCCACCGGGATCTCGCGCTCGGAGCCGACCGGACGCAGCTTGCGCTCCTCGAGCACGCGCAACAGCCGGGTCTGCATCGGCAGTGGCAGCTCGCTGATCTCGTCCAGGAACAGGGTGCCGCCATGGGCGTAATAGAACAGGCCGTTGCGACTCTCGCTCGCGCCGGTGAAGGCCCCTTTCACATGACCGAAAAGCTCGCTCTCGATCAGTTCCGACGAGATCGCCGCGCAATTGAGCGGCACGAAGGGGCGCTGCGCACGCGGGCTGGTCTGATGCAGCGCTCGCGCAACAACCTCCTTGCCGGTCCCGGATTCCCCGAGCAACAGCACCGTACTCGGCGTCTGCCCGACCCGCCGGATCATCGCGCTCAACTGCTGGATGGCCGGCGAATGCCCGACCAGTCCGATGACGTCGGTCGCACGCTCGGCCAGCTCGCGGCGCAGCACGAAGTTTTCACGTGCCAGATGGGCGCGCTCGAAACAGCGCTTGATCGAGTTCAGGATCTGGTCGATGCGGAAGGGCTTAAGGATGAAATCGGACGCGCCGCCGCGCAAAGCGTCGATCGCGGTTTCCATGTCGGCAAAGGCGGTGATGAGGATCACGTCGCCGCCAAAGCCCTGCTCACGCAGCTCGTGCAGCCATTCGATGCCCGACTTGCCCGGCAGGGCGATGTCGAGAATGATCAGATCGAAGTGCAGACGCGCCATCAGTTCGACCGCCTGCTCGACACAGCCCGCGGCTTCCACCATGCCGCAACGGCGCTTGAGCGTGCGCTCGAGGAAGTGGCGCATGCCCTCCTCGTCGTCGACGATCAGCACCGAATGGGCCTGCCAGCTGAACTCGTGCTTGTCCGCCGGCTCCGTTGCCGGCACTGCAGTCTCAGGCTGCATCATGTCTCCTCATCACCTGCGGCTACCCCCTTCAGAACGGCTTGAGCACAACCAGAAACACGACCACCAGCAGCACCACGACGGGAATCTCGTTGAATACCCGGAACCAGACATGGCTCTTCGTGTTCTTGCCAGCCGCAAAGTCGCGCATCAGCTTGCCGCAATAGAGGTGGTAGCCAATGAGGCCCACCACCAGCGCGGTCTTGGCATGCAGCCAGCCGCCGGCAAAACCGTAGCCGAACCACAACCAGAAGCCGAGACCGACGGCCAGAATGCCCAGCGGGGTCATGAAGCGGTAGAGCTTGAATTCCATCAGCGCGAGACGCTCGCGGGTCGCCGCATCCTCGACCATCGCATGGTTGACGAACAGGCGGGGCAGATAGAAAAGACCGGCGAACCAGCTGGTAACAAGAATGATGTGCAGCGCCTTCACGGTAAGCATCGAAAAAACTCCGGACAATCAGGTGGGCAAGGGGGATTGAAGAGCAGAGGACTGGCGCGCCGCCAGCAGGCCGGCACGCACCGTCGGATAACGCAGGTGGGCGCGCAGTTCCCGGGACATGCGGCGATTGCCGATGCGACGCGACTCCGCCATGAACGAAAGCGTCATTGGCGGCAGCCTGAGCGCGATCTCTTCGCGACTCAGACGCTGCGGGCGCGCCAGCCCGAAGGCATCGGCAACGGCATCGAAATATTCGCCCATCTGCAACTCGGTATCGTCGACTGCGTTGTACACCCGGCAACTGCGGCCACGGAACAGGGCCAGCACCGCAAGCCGTGCGAGATCGTCGGCATGGATGTGATTGGTGTAGACATCATCCTCGGCGCGCAACACCGGATCGCCGCGACGGATGCGCTCCAGCGGCAGGCGCTCGCTCGCGTAGATGCCCGGCGCCCGCAGCACGCTGACACCCACGCCGCAGCGACGCCCGAAGGCACGCAACTGGCGTTCGGCATCGACCCTGCGCGCAGCACGTGGCGAACGCGGCCTGGCGGGACGAGTCTCGTCGATATGGGCGCCGCCACAGTCGCCGTAAACCCCTGTCGTGCTTATGTATATGAGGTGCTGTGGTAGACTCGGCCGGCTTGCTAGCGCAGCGAGAAGATGGCGGGTACGGGGATCGGTTTTGCCCTGTGCCGGCGGGGGGGCAAAATGCAGCACGGCGTCGGCAATGCCGGCCAGTCGGGCGAGGCTGCGGCGATCATCGAGATCGGCCAGCACTGGCACCGCACCCAGCCGGCGCATGCCTTCGGCAGCCTCTGTCCGGCGGACAAGGGCGAACACGCGGAACCGCCGCACCAGCCAGGGAATCGCACGCAGGGCGACATCGCCGCATCCGACGACAAGAATTCTTTTCATTCGTACATTATCTCACGCCCCATGCCGTATCAGATTTCGCTCCAGCCCGGTGGCCAGACCTTCTCCGCCGATGCCGACCAGACCATCCTCGAAGCCGCACTCGAGGCCGGCCTGCTGCTGCCCTACAGCTGCCGTGACGGCGCCTGCGGCGCCTGCAAGGGCCGGGTGATCAGCGGCGAATTCGACGTCGACGGCTATTCCGCCAGCGCCCTGTCCGACGCCGAGCGCGAAGCCGGCATGACCCTGTTCTGCCGGACGCGGGCGCACTCGAGCATGGTTCTCGAGGCACGCAACGTCAGCCGTGCGGGCGACATCCCGGTCAAGAAGCTGCCGTGCAGGGTGCAGAAGCTGACCCGGGTCGCGGACGACGTCATCGTGCTCGAGCTCAAGCTGCCGGCCAGCGAGCCATTCCGCTTCAATGCCGGTCAGTATGTGGACATTCTGCTGCCCGATGGCGCGCGCCGCAGCTTCTCGATCGCCAATGCCCCGCACGACAACGGCCACATCGAGCTCCATGTGCGCCTGATCGCGGGCGGCCGCTTCACCGGACAGGTGTTCAGCACCATGAAGGAGCGTGACATCCTGCGCTTCGAGGGACCGCTCGGCAGCTTCTGGCTGCGCGACAGCACACGCCCGATCGTGATGGTGGCCGGGGGCACCGGCTTCGCCCCCATCAAGGGCATGATCGAACACGCCATTCACGCCGGCATCACGCGCCCGATCACGCTTTACTGGGGCGCGCGTCAGCCCGAGGGGCTGTACATGGACGCGCTTGCACGGAGCTGGAGCAAAAGCCTGCCCGGTTTCAGCTATGTCCCGGTGATTTCCGACGGCCTCCCCGACGACGGCTGGGACGGCCGCCGCGGACTCGTGCACGAAGCCGTGCTGGCCGACTTCGCAGATCTGTCCGCCCATGAGGTCTATGCCTGCGGGGCACCGCCGATGATCGACGCAGCGCGCAGCAGTTTCGTGGAGGCACGCGGCCTTGCCGAGGACGCCTTCTTCGCCGACGCTTTCACCTTCGCCACGCAGAACGCCTGAGCCAGGACCATGAACCAGACCACCTTCATTACCCGCGAACCCGTGGTCAACAAGAGCCGGGCGATCACCGCGAACCGCCTGATCGCGCATGGCCCGAATATCGGCGAGGTGGTCGAGACCCTGAATGATCTCGTCGACCAGTGGCCGACCCACCACCCGGTCTTTGTCAGCCTCGGTCGCCTTGTGCCAACACTGGCGCTCATGGACTGGGCTGCGCCGGCGAACGCAATGATCGAGATTCCCGCCCAGGCACTGCCCCATCCGCAGACCCAGGCCCTGCTGCCAAAACTGCAGGAAGCGGGCATCAGCGTCTGTCTGACCTGGTTTTCCAGCGGTACCGTCCTGCCGCCGGGTATCGACTGGCGCTTCGTCCTGATGGATGCACGCAAGCATCCGGCACCCACCGGCTCGCCCGGCCTCAGCATGGCCTGGGGGCTCAAGGATGTACCGGCCTTCCGCCAGGCGGTGGGGGCCGGATACGATGGTGCTTCGGGCTGGTTCTTCCTGCACGGCAACCCACCGGCACAGGAACTCTCGCCCGGCCACGCGCAGATCGTCAGGCTGCTGAACTTGGTGCGCAACAATGGCGAGATCCGCGATATCGAAGCCGTGCTCAAGCAGGACGTCGCACTGTCCTACAAGCTGCTGCGCTATATCAACTCGGCCGGTTTCGGCCTGATGTGCGAGATTCAGTCCTTCCGCCACGCGGTCAGCATTCTCGGTTACTCGAACCTGCACAAGTGGCTTTCTCTGCTGCTGGTTACCGCCAGCCGCGACCCCGGCGCGCCCGCGATGATGCAGACCGCAATCGCCCGCGGACGGCTGATGGAGGAGATCGGCGGCGGCTTTTTCGACAAGTCGGAGCGCGACAATCTCTTCATTACCGGCGCCTTTTCGCTGCTGCACGTCCTGCTGGGCACGTCGATGCAGGCCCTGCTCGACGAGATGCATCTGCCGGCATCGGTAACGGACGCCCTGCTCTCCGACGAGGGCGACTTCGCCCCCTTCCTGAGACTCGCACGCCACTGTGAAAACTTCGATGGCAGCGGTCTGATCAAGGCTGCGGCAGAGCTGCACCTGTCTGCCGAGCAGATCAACCGCGCCCAGCTCGTCGCACTGGGCTTTGCAGACAGCCTGCAAGCCTGATCGCAGCGCGCATTCGTTCACATCCAAGCGTGCGCGCAGGCCCTAGAATGCGCCTCACCGCAGCCAATCCAGTTCGCCCGTATTCATGACCCAGGCTTTGCCCGGACCGTCCAGCCTCCACCCCCTGCCAGAAAGCGGCGCGACCGTGCTGCGCCTGCTCGCAGCCAACTCGCCGAACTGGCCCGAGGTGGCGCTGGTTGCTGCGCGCGACCCGGCCTTGTGTCTGCTGCTGCTGTCGTCCGCACCGCTGGAGCGGGATGAGCTCGAACAAGGGCTGAATACCGCGCTGCGGCACCGGCTGGAAACCCTTGGGCCGGACCTGCTGCGTGCCTGGCTGCTGAGCCAGGGGTACGCCGATATGAGCACGGGCAGTGTGCAGGCGCTGGTGGTGGCTGAATGTGCGCTCCATCTTGCGCTCGAAACCCGTTACCCCAGGCCTGACGAAGCCTATCTGGGAGGACTGTGGCACGCGCTCTTTGCCCGCCCGCGCGAAGCGTGCGCCGCGCCCGGTGCGCTGCAGCTGGACAACGGCCGCCAGCACCTTGCACAGCTCGTCCGCAGCTGCGGCTTGCCCGGCACCCTCGCCGATGCGCTCGAACTTGGCGACCTGCTCGACGAACAATTGCGCGGCGCCCACCCGCTCGTCGGCCTGCTGGCAGCCGCACATCGCCTCGCCGGCGACGGTTGGGAAGAACGCATTCCCCGGATCGAATCCCTGACCGGGTTGCCATCGACAAGCCTCATCAGCCTGCGCTCGGACGTTGGCTACATCGTCGCCGGCCACGCCGCCTATCCGGCCCCGCCGGGCAACGCCACGGCGCTGGTCGCGAGCCGGGGGCTGCCTGCACTGATGGAGGACGAACCGTTTCGGGCCGCCGCCCTGCATGGCCTGATCGTTGCCGGTTTTACCGAGCTCGACCTGGACTCCACCGCCGCGCGGCTGGCAATTGCGTGCCCTCTGCTCGGCCGCTGTGAAATGCCCATCGTGCTGATTCCCAACAATAAGGGAGTGTTGCTGCCGCTGCTCAAGGCCGCACCCGGCTCGGCCGCTGCGTGGCTGCAGGAGCTGTCACTGCGCGAAGACGATGAAGCCAGCTGCGTTTCCCTTGCACTGCGCAGCGGCGAACGCACCAGCTGCTTTCCTGCCAGCAATGCCCCCGGACGCAGCATGGCCGACTGGCATCTGGTGCGCTGGCTCGGGCAACACGGCTTCTGCTGCCAGCCCTTGCAACTCGGGCCGCTGCGCGGCGTGGCACTGATCGGCCTGGCGCACGAACAGGCGCTGAGCGACGCGGCGCACTGGATGATCAAGGAGCTGCTATCTTCAGCCGCCCGCAACATCCTCTCCAGCCAGCGCCAGCACGCCGCCGTCGCCGCCCGCGAAGCCGAACTGCATGCACGCTTCCGTGAGCACGTTCGTCGCATTGCCCACGAAGCTACCAACCCGCTGACCGTGATCAAGAACCGGCTCAGCCTGCTCGTTCAGAGTCATGCCGACGACAGTTCGCTGCAGGAGGACATGAGCCTGCTCAACGCCGAACTGGATCGCATCGGCAATCTGCTGCGTTCGGCGGGCAATCTGCCGCAAGAGAATGCCGAGGCACCGAGCTGTCGCATCGTCGATCTGCTGCATGAAATGCGGGCGTTGTACGCCGACACGCTGTTCGCGCAGCGCGACATACAGTTCGAGCTTCGTGCCGTGGCCGGCACGCCCAGCGTCGCAATGCCGGCATCAGCACTGAAGCAGGTGCTGCTCAACCTGCTGCGCAACGCGTCCGAAGCCTTGCAGCCGGGTAGCCGCCTGTCGCTCTCCTTCGCAGGCCAGATCATCGCCGACGGTCGCGCCTGCGCCGAACTACGCCTGATCGACAACGGCCCCGGGCTTCCGCCCGAGCGTACAGCCAATCTGTTCGCCCCCGCGACCAGTCAGAAAGGGGGACAGCACCAAGGCGTGGGTCTGTCGATCGTGCACGAAATCCTGACGAAATGGCACGCGTCCATACTGTGCCGGAGCCAGCCAGGCAGCGGGACCAGCTTCCAGATCTTCATCCCACTGGAACATTCCGCCTGACTGTTGCATTATCCTGAAAGTGCTACAGCGGATCGCCGCAAACCGGGAGCGCATGGTCATACCGGGAGAACAGCCCTTCTACGCGAGTATTGCCGGGTCGCAACCGGACGCAGACGTCTGCCGCATCCTCGTCGTTGATGACGATGCGTCTCTGCGTCGTACGTTGCCGCTTGTGCTCGCTCGCGAGGGACGCAGCTTCGAAGAGTGCGCCAGCATCGCCGACGCGATTGCTGCACTTGAGCACAAGCACTTCGACCTGATCCTGCTCGACTACCGCCTGCCCGACGCCACCGGCCTCGACCTGCTCGACTGGCTCACCGGTCATGAGCGCGAAGAAGCCGTCATCGTCATCAGTGGCGAGGACGCCATCGATGCCGCGATCGGGGCCTTGCGCGGCGGCGCCGACGACTACGTGCGCAAGCCCTATCATGTCGCCCAGTTGCAGCGTGCGGTCGACAGCACCCTGCACAAGACCACGCTGGAACGGGCCAACCGGACCATGAGCCAGCGCCTGCGGGCGTCGGAACGCCTGCACCGCTTTCTGGTCGAGAGCTCGCCCGACATGATTTTCACCCTCGACCCCGAGGGCCGCTTCAGCTACATCAACCCGCGCGTGCGCCAGATGCTCGGCTACGAGCGGGCCGCGCTGATGCGACGCCCCTTCTCCACCCTGGTCGTGGCGGAAGACGTCGATCGCATCAACAGCCTGATGTTTGCACGCGGCAACACCCCGGGCGAAAGCTTCAACATCGAACTGCGCCTGCGGCGAAATCGCGAAACGCTGGTGGAAGGCGGACCGGAAAGCGCCACGGTATCGCTCACCGGCATTCCGATGCCCGGCAGCGGCGGTCGCACCTCGAACGGCCTTTACGGCGTGGCGCGCGACATCTCGGAGCGCAAGCGCGCCGAAGAGATCATTACCTTTCAGGCCTATCACGACCAGCTGACCCGTTTGCCCAACCGCGTGCTGTTCAAGGACAGACTGGAGCTTGCGATTGCTCAGGCACAGCGTCGCACTGGCGCACTGGCGGTGATGTTCATCGATGTCGACCGCTTCAAGCTGGTAAACGACACCTTCGGACATGCTGAGGGTGATGCCCTGCTGCGCGGCATTGCCGCCCGCCTATCGACGACCCTGCGGCGCGGCGACACCCTCGCTCGCCTCGGCGGCGATGAATTCACCGTCCTGCTTCCCGACATCAACCACCCGGAAGATGCGGAGATCATTGCGCACAAGATCCTTGATGCGCTGGCACCGCCCTTCCGCCTCGACCACGGCGACTTCCGCGCCACGGTCAGCATCGGCATTTCGCTTTTCCCGCGCGACGGTGACACCGCTGAAGACCTGACCCGGCACGCCGATATCGCGATGTACCAAGTGAAGCGCTCGGGCAAGAACGCGTTTCGCTTCTTCGATCCCGAGCTCAACGCGCACTACCGCGAACGCATTGCTCTCGAAAACGATCTCCGGCTTGCGCTCGAGCGCTCGGAGTTCGAGCTCTACTACCAACCACAGGTCAGCATGAAAGCCGCCCGTGTGGTTGGCATGGAGGCGCTGCTGCGCTGGAATCATCCCACCCACGGGCAGATCGGACCGGCCACGTTCATTCCGGTGGCCGAAGAGATGGGGCTGATCGGCGACATCAGCCACTGGGTGCTCGAAGAAGCCTGTGCGCAGCTCGCACGCTGGCGCGCTGACGGCTTTGAAGACCTGCGCATGTCGCTCAATCTTTCACCTCACGATTTCAGCCGCCCGGACATCGTGGACATGGTGACCGAGTGCGTGAGCCGCAATCAGCTGCCGCCGGCACAGGTCGAGCTCGAAATCACCGAAAGCATGATGATGCAGGACACGGCCGGGGTCGCGACCAAGGTCAAGGCAATGCGCGAAGCCGGTCTGAGCGTGGCAATCGACGACTTCGGCACGGGCTATTCGGCGCTGGCCTACCTGCAGAAATTTCCGGTCAGCACGCTCAAGATCGATCGCAGTTTCGTGCGTGACCTCGATGGCCCGTCGACCAATCCGATCATTTCGGCCATCACGGGCATCGCGCGCGGATTCGGGCTCCACCTGATCGCCGAAGGCGTGGAACATGCCGAACAGGCGGAAACCCTGCGCATCCTCGGCTGCGACGTCATGCAGGGCTATCTGTTTGCACGCCCCGGTACTGCGGCACAGGCGACGGGCTGGCTGGAAGTGGCACCACAGCCCGAGCTCGTACACCGACCCGCGTGAAAAAGCCGGCATCAGCCGGCTTTTGATTGCAGCGGGCGGCGAAACCGCCCCGGAAATACTTACTTCTGCGACAGAACCCAAGTCACCAGCGTGGCGGCTTCTTCGGCCGACACTTGCGGGTTGGGGGGCATCGGGATCTGGCCCCAGGCGCCTACACCACCCTTCTGAACCTTGGTAGCGAGCATGGCAGCGGCGTCTTTCTGGCCAGCGTACTTGGCAGCCACGTCCTTGTAAGCCGGACCGACCAGTTTCTTGTCGACAGCATGACAGGCCATGCAGTTCTTGGCCTTCGCCAGATCTGCAGAAGCGAATGCCGGGGCGACAGAAAGGAGACCAGCAGCGACCACAACAGCAACAAGAGCCTTCATGTTGTCTTCCTCTTTATGATGATCTTAAATGCCGCGAGATACTAACCCAAGGGGCAGACCTATGCTACCCAATAAGTCAGAGACACAGTAGCTAAGAGATGCTACGAACTGTCACTTGGTTCCCCTGGCGGCACTGGCGGTTTGCGTTGTCGGCAAGTAGGCACCATGCGAGGGCGCACCGCCTTTGGCAGGCCGACGCAAAGCCCGAATGCCGCACCGGCGCGAACGCGCCATGCGGCAGACGCCACAGATGACGACAGCCCACCACGCGTACAGCGCCGATCGCCCGCCAGTTGCGGGAGCGCCGTGCGCGTCGCCTCAGCCCCCCAGCCCGGCCAGTGCCGCGGCGTGCAATGACGCCGTCGCCGCCGCAACCACGCGACCATCGGAGTCCACGCCAAGCGGCCGACCCTGCCAGTCGGTGATCACCCCGCCTGCCCCTTCGATCACCGGAACGAGGGCCAGGTAGTCGTAAGGCTGCAGACCGGCTTCCACCACCAGATCCACATGGCCGCTGGCGAGCAGGCCATAGCAGTAGCTGTCACCACCGAAACGGCGCAGGGCCGTCCGCCGGCTCAAGGCGTCAAAGCGGGCCCAGTCGGCAGGCTCAAAAGCATCTGGCGAGGTCGTGTAAATGCAGGCCGCGCCCAGCTCGGCACACCCTCGCGTGCGGGCCTGCTGACCGTTGAAGAGCGTCTGTGCACCACCGGCGGCACTCCAGCGCTCGCCGGTGTACGGGATGTCGATGAGCCCGAGCACAGGACGCCCCCGGTGCAGCAGCGCGATCAATGATCCCCACAAGGGCGAGCCGGTGATGAAGCTCTTGGTCCCGTCGATGGGGTCGATCACCCACACATACTCGGCATCCATGTTCTCCCGGCCCTGCTCCTCTCCGAGGATGCCGTGATCCGGAAAGGTCTCGCCGATCAGCGTGCGCAAGGCGGCTTCCACCTCGCGGTCTGCCAACGTCACCGGACTCTCGTCGTCCTTGACGAAGACATCGAGCGGGGTGCGAAAACGTGGCAGGGCGATGCGCCGAGCCTCGTCCGCAAGCCGGTGGGCCAGCGCGACCGCCGTGCTGAGTAAGGACTCGGGGTTGTCGGTGTAAGGCATGATTATTGCTCGGCTCTTGACGTGTAATAGCAAAACTATGCACATTTACCCAAAAATCCACAAGCTTTCTGATTTGAGCGCGTGGTTCACGCACCACCTTGGTTCATCGCGCACACCCTTTTGGAGAAAATGATGAAATCGTCCCGCTTCGCCCTGCGCCCTCTCGCCGCCCTTGCAGCCGCCTTTACTTTCGCGGGCGCCGCCCATGCCGGCACCATCGTGGTCTATACCGCGCTCGAGGAAGACGAGATCAAGGAATATGTTGCCGCTGCCAACAAGGACATGCCCGACCTGGACATCAAGGTTCTGCGCCTGTCCACCGGCGATCTCGGTGCGCGCATCCTGGCCGAGGCCGCCAATCCGCAGCATGACGTGATCTGGGGCTGGGCACTGACCAACATGCTCGACCCGCGCGTGCAGGCACTGGTCGAGCCCTACACCGCCAAGGGCGAGGACAAGCTCGCTGCTGCCAACAAGGCCGCCGACGGCAAGTGGTTCGCCGCCACCGGTTACATGGGTGCGTTCTGTGTGAACACGGAAGTGCTCAAGCGCAAGAACCTGCCCATGCCCACATCCTGGCAGGACCTGAGCAACCCAATCTACAAGGGCGAGGTGGTGATGCCCAACCCGGTCTCCTCGGGCACGGGCTACCTTCAGATCGCCGCCTTGCTGCAGTCCAAGGGCGACGAGGCTGGCTGGACCTTTCTGAAGACGCTCGACGGCAACGTCGCCCAGTACATCAAGTCCGGCTCGCGTCCGTGCAAGGCCGCCCGCGCTGGTGAGTACGCCATCGGAACGTCCCTCGCCTTCGCCGCCATGCAGTCCATCGAGGAAGGCTATCCGCTCAAGATGGTGATCCCCAACGACGGCGCAGGCTATGAGCTCGAGGCCACGGCCCTGATGACCGGCTCGAAGAACACGGCCGATGCCAAGCGCTTCCTCGACTGGACGCTGTCACCCTCGGCCGCCGCGCTCTACACCAAGTACAAGGCGGTCGTGACCATTCCGGGCACCCCTCAGTCCAAGGCCGCCGCCGCTGCCGGCCTGCCCAAGGATCTGAGCAAGGTGCTGTACCCGATGGACTTCGCCAAGTCGGCACTGGACCGCGACACCATCCTGAAGACCTGGCAGACCACCATTGGCCGCTGAAACAGGACACAACGGAAAAGCATCATGGCACTGGAAATACGAGACCTGAACAAGAGCTTCGGCGGCGTACCCGCCCTCGAACGCATCAACCTGACGATCGAGGCCTCCGAGTTCGTCTGCCTGCTCGGCCCCAGCGGCTGCGGCAAGACAACCTTGCTGCGCATCATCGCGGGGCTGCTGGGCGCCGACCGGGGGCGCATCCTGCTCGATGGGCGCGACCTGTCGGCGGTGCCCACTCGCGAGCGTGGCTTCGGGATCGTGTTCCAATCCTACTCCCTGTTTCCAAACCTGACCGTGGCCCAGAATGTGGGTTACGGTCTGTCCATCCGCCGCACGCCCAAGGCCCAGGTCGAGGCGCGTGTGGCGGAACTGCTGTCGACGGTCAAGCTCTCCGAGTTCGCCGGCCGCTACCCGGGCGAACTGTCCGGCGGCCAGCAGCAGCGGGTGGCGATTGCCCGTGCACTGGCGGTCAATCCCGCCCTGCTCCTGCTCGACGAGCCACTCTCGGCTCTGGACGCGCGGGTGCGCGCCGCCTTGCGCGAGGAGTTACGCGAGGTTCAGCGCAGCCTGGGCATTCCGACCCTAATGGTGACCCATGACCAGGAAGAGGCCATGGTGCTCGCCGACAAGGTGGTGTGCATGAACCATGGCCGGATCGAGCAGGTAGGCTCACCGGAGGCGCTCTACCAGCAGCCGAGGACCCGCTTCGTGGCCGAGTTCATGGGTCAGAGCAATCTGCTGCCGCGCGACTGGCTGCAACAGGTCGAGCCCGCCCTGGCGGCCACCGCACCGACCGAACTGGGTGAAGCCGCTCTGGCCTGCGTGCGCCCCGAAGCCTTGACCGTGACGGCTGCAACCGATGGCCACGCGCGCGTGCTCGATCAGTTGTTCCTGGGCAACTTCAAGCGCCTGCGCCTGGACTGGCTCGGCCGCACCCTGCTGGCCGAAGTCCCGGCCCACACACCCCTGCGCCCGGGCGATGCCGCCCGGGTCGCCATCGCACCCCACGCCTGCGCCTGGATTGCCCCATGAGTGCCGCCGCCCAAATCCCCCTGATGCCGGCAGACCGCTGGCTGCTGCGGGTCAGCCTGTGGATCCCCCTGGGTGCGCTGTTGCTGTTTTTCGCCCTGCCCATGCTCTACATCGGCGCGCGCAGCTTCATGATCGACGGCGGTGGCGTCGGTCTGGGCAACTACCTGGCCCTGCTCGACACCCCTGGCGTCTGGCGCGCCACACTCAACAGCCTGTGGCTGGGACTCGCCACCACGGTGGTCACTCTGGTGCTGGCCTTCTTCCTCGCCTACGGGCTGGAGCGCACCTGCATGGCCGGCAAGCGCTTCGTCGGCCTGTGCCTGAGCCTGCCCATGCTGGCTCCCTCGCTGGTGCTTGGCCTGGGCCTGATCTTCATCCTCGGGCGCAACGGCATCGTCGGCAAGGTGCTGGACATCCGCCCCGAGATGTACGGCTTCTGGGGCCTGCTGATCGCCGACGTGCTCTACGCCCTGCCCCAGGCGGTGATGATCCTGCGCGTCGCCCTGTCCCAGGCCGATGCCCGCCAGTACGAAGCCGCCGAGGTGCTCGGCGCGAGCCCCTGGCGCCAGTTCATGGATCTGACCCTGCCGGGCCTGCGCTACGGCCTGCTCAGCGCCGGCCTCGTGGTGTTCACCATCACCATCACCGACTTCGGTAACGCGGTGGTCATCGGCGGCGATTATTCGGTTCTCGCCACCGAGATCTACAACCAGGTCAGCGGTCAGGTGCGGTTCGGCATGGGCGCGGTGGTCGGCCTGTTGCTGCTGCTGCCAGCCGCCCTGTCGGTCTGGATCGAGCGCGTCGCCGCCCGCCGCCAGGCCGGCATTGGCGCCGAGTCGGCCAGTCCGCCTCAGCCGGTGCGCGCCCCCGCGCGCGACGCCGCCTACACGGTGATCGGCATCGGCATTGCAGCAAGCATCTTCTTCGTGGTCGCCACGGTGGTGGTCGCCGGCTTCATCCGCCTGTGGCCCTACCGTCTCGACTTCACCCTGAAGCATTACGACATCACCGTATCGGGAGGCTACGACAGCCTGTGGACCTCGCTGGCCGTGTCGCTGCTGGCAGCCGCCGTAGGCGCCGCGCTCCTGTTCCTGCTGAGCTTCTCGGTGCGCCGCCTTGGCGGCTGGTCAGCCCGGCTGGTGACCCTGCTCGCGGCCTTGCCGGTGGGAGTTCCGGGGCTGGTGCTCGGCCTTGGCTACGTGTTCGCCTTCAACGCGCCGGACATGCCGTGGACGGTGTTTTACGGTACCGTGTGGCTGCTCGCCATGTGCAACTTCTACCACTATCACACCCAAGGCTACGTCACCATGATGACCGGTCTGCGCAACGTGCCGTCGGCGCTCGAGGACGCAGTGGGCGTGCTCGGCGGAGGCACCGTGCGCCTGCTGCGCGACGTGTATCTGCCCGCGGCGCGCAACACCTTGTGGACCGTTGCGGCCTTCCTCTTCATGCGTTCGATGGTGACGCTCTCGGCGGTGATTTTCCTGATCACGCCCACGCTGTCGCTGTCGGCGGTGACCGTGATGCGCCTGGATGAGGCCGGCTTCACCTCGCAGGCGGCAGCCTTCTCGTCGCTGATCATGCTGGTGGTGGGCACCGTATCGCTGGGTCTGCACCTCGCCAACCGCCGCGCCAGCGGCCACTGAACCATCACCCGGATCGATCATGCTTCAGGAAGAACGCTATCAACGCATCCGCGCCCTGCTCGCCAGCTTCACCCGCCTCAGCGCCGAACGCATCGCCAAGGATCTGGGCGTGTCGCGCGAGACCACGCGGCGCGATCTGGTCGCGCTGGAAGCCCTCGGCGAACTGCGCCGCATCCATGGTGGCGTGGTGCTCAACCAGCCCGAGGCCGAACCGCCGTTCGAGCGCCGTCTCAAGAGCCATCACCGGGAAAAGCGCGCCATTGCCAAGGCCGCGGTGCGCCTGCTCAAGAGCGGCCACACGGTGTTTCTCGACGCCGGCTCCACCACCCTGATCATGACCGAGGAACTGGTCTCTTTGAGCGGGCTGACCGTCCTCACCAACGGCCTGGAGATCGCCACCCGGATGGCTGCCGCCGGCGGCGCTGAGCGCGGCAATCGGGTCATCGTGCTCGGCGGCGAGCTGATGCGCGGCGTCCCGGCAACCTGCGGCGCGGCCACCGTGGCCGAGATCGGACGCTACCGCGCCGACCTGGCCCTGCTCTCGCCGGTGGGGGTGCACCCGTCCGAGGGCGCGAGCGATTTCGATCTGGACGAAGCTGCCGTGGCCCAGGCCATGTGCGATGCCGCAGAGCGCCGGATCATCCTCGCCGATCACAGCAAGATCGGCATGCGCAGCCGGCGCTGCTTCTGCCCGGCGAAACGGATCGACGTGCTGGTGACCAATCAGGCCGCCCGAAAGCACGCCGAGTTCGCGGGTTTCGCCGACACCGGCATCGAGGTCGTGCTCGCATGAGCACGCAACACCCGCCCATGCCCTGACGAGAAACAACCATGGCTTATCGACACACCGTTGCCGGCCACACCTGGCAGTTTGCCGACCTCAAGGCCCTGATGGCCAAGGCCAGCCCGCTGCGCTCGGGCGACGTCCTCGCCGGCCTGGCGGCCGACACCGCCGTCGAACGCATGGCCGCGCGCCTGTGCCTCGCCGAGGTGCCACTGCGCCGCTTCCTCGACGAGGCCCTGATCCCCTACGAGACAGACGAGATCACGCGGCTGATCATCGATCGCCACGACCCTGCCGCCTTCGCCCCCATCGCGCACCTCGATGTCGCTGGCCTGCGCGACTGGCTGCTGGCCGAATCCACCGACACCGAGGCACTGACCCGGGTACAGGCCGGACTCACCCCGGAGATGGTGGCTGCCGTCAGCAAGCTCATGCGCAACCAGGACCTGATCCTGGTGGCGAAGAAATGCCGGGTGATCACGCGCTTTCGCAACACCATCGGCCTGCCCGGCCGGATGGCGGTGCGTCTGCAGCCCAATCATCCGACCGACGACCTGCGCGGCATCGCCGCGAGCATCGTCGACGGCCTGCTCTACGGTGCCGGCGACGCAGTGATCGGCATCAATCCCGCCAGCGACAGCCTGCCCCTGCTCACCCGCCTCAACCACATGCTCGACGAGGTCATCGCCACCCTGGACATCCCCACTCAAAGCTGCGTGCTGACGCATGTGACCAACACGCTCGGGATGATCGAGGGCGGTGCGCCAGTGGATCTGGTGTTCCAGTCCATCGCCGGCACCGAACAGGCCAATGCCGGCTTCGGCATCGACCTGTCGCTCCTGCGCGAAGCGCGCGAAGCCGCACTGAGCCTCGGGCGTGGCACCGTGGGCGAGAACGTCATGTACTTCGAGACCGGCCAGGGCAGCGCCCTGTCTGCCAATGCCCATCACGGCGTCGACCAGCAGACCTGCGAGGCACGCGCCTACGCCGTGGCCCGCGAGTTCAAGCCTTTGCTGACCAACACCGTGGTCGGCTTCATTGGCCCGGAATACCTCTACGACGGCAAGCAGATCATCCGCGCCGGACTGGAGGATCATTTCTGCGGCAAGTTGCTGGGCGTGCCCCTGGGCTGCGACGTGTGCTACACCAACCACGCCGAGGCCGACCAGGACGACATGGACACCCTGCTGACCTTGCTGGGCGTGGCCGGGGTGAACTTCATCATGGGGGTGCCGGGCGCCGACGACATCATGCTCAACTACCAGAGCACCTCCTTTCACGATGCCCTCTACGTGCGCGAGGTGCTCGGCCTGAAGCGTGCCCCCGAGTTCGAAAGCTGGCTCGCCGCCGCGGGCCTGACCAACGCCGACGGCCGCCTGCTCCCGGCTGCGGCCGACCCGGCGCTGCTGGGCACCATGCAGCGCCTGCGCCTGCTGCCCTGATCCACCGGAGACTCTCATGGCATCGAAGGACATCGACCCGCGCCACGACACCGCACCCGAGCGCGTCGCCCAGGACCCGTGGTCCGGGCTGCGCCGCTACACCGCCGCACGCCTCGCCCTCGGCCGGAGCGGCGCCAGCCTGCCCACGCGTGAAGTGCTCGGCTTCGGTCTTGCCCACGCCCAGGCCCGGGACGCAGTGCACCTGCCGCTCGACCTCGCCGCCCTGGCCGAAGGCCTTACGCAACGCGGCCTCGCCTCGGTAACGGTCGCCAGCCAGGCGACGGACCGCGCGGCCTATCTGCTGCGCCCCGACCTGGGCCGCCGGCTCGATCCGGCCGACGCGAAACGGCTGGCCGAACGCAAGGATGCGCCCTTCGAACTGCTGCTGGTCATCGCCGACGGGCTATCCTCCATGGCCATCGAGCGCCATGCCCTGCCACTGGTGGACGCCATCTGCGCAAGCCGGCCCGAGGGCTGGTGTCTCGGCCCTGTGGTCCTCGCCCGACAGGCGCGGGTGGGACTCGGCGACGAGATCGGTGCCGCGCTGCACGCACCGATGGTCGCCGTGCTGGTGGGCGAGCGCCCCGGGCTGAGCGCACCGGACAGCCTCGGCATCTACCTGACCCTGGGCCCACGCCCCGGATGCATGGATGCCGAACGCAACTGCATCTCGAACGTACGTCCAGCGGGCCTCGCCTACCCGGCGGCCGCGCGCAAGCTGTGGTGGCTGTGTCAGGCCGGTCGCCAGCTCGGCCAGACTGGCGTAGCCCTGAAAGACAACAGCGACGCCGCCCCCCTCGCGGGCCCCGGCACCCCCGACGCCCTGACCGAACCGGACGCCTGAATCCAGGCCCCCTGCGCCCGCATCGTGTCTTCAGCTGGAGCAGGGGGGGTTGTTCGCAAGACCGCCGCTCGGCACAAAGCGGATACAGGACGTACAAGCAATCGAATCAATGGCTGGATAAAAAAGCCATATTAGCTTTCGATTATTTATTCTTGGAGGAGTGGCATACTATTCGCCCTGCGGTAACGGAATGGCACCCGCATATCCCGGAGCGAAGGTTCGGTCCTGGGTGGAGCGTTTTCAAATCAAGGAGGGAATATGTCTGACAGCATCAACCAAACCCGTCGCACGTTCATGAAGGCCAGCGGCGCAGTCGTGGCCATGATTCCGGTCGTTGCTTTCGCAGCCAAGAACGACGCAATGCGTACCAGCATGAAGTACGTCGACAAGTCGACCGACGCGGCCAAGGTTTGCTCGGGCTGCATGCACTTCGTAGCCGGCTCTCCGCTGGGCGGCTGTAAGCTGTTCGCGGGCGACACGGAAGTGAACCCGAACGGCACCTGTGTTGCCTGGGCCAAGAAGCCCTGATCCTCGATCAGTCGAGGATCAAACGGGGACAGGTCGCAAGACCTGTCCCCGTTTTCATTTCAGCTGCCGGGCCGTCCGCCACAGCGCGATGGCCCGGGTCAGCACGCCAGACGTGACGACGCCCACCCGCCGGGTCACGCCTCCACTGTGCGCAACAGCCCCTGGCGCTCGACGAAGTCGATGATCTCGGCCAGACCCTGGCCCGTCTTCAGATTGGAGAAGATGAAGGGCCGCTCGCCACGCATCTTGCGCGCGTCACGGTCCATGACTTCCAGCGAGGCGCCGACCAGCGGTGCGAGATCGATCTTGTTGATCACCAGCAGATCACTCTTGGTAATGCCGGGCCCGCCCTTGCGCGGGATCTTGTCGCCGGCCGAAACGTCGATGACGTAGAGCGTCAGATCCGACAGTTCAGGCGAGAAGGTGGCAGCGAGGTTGTCGCCGCCCGACTCGACGAAGATGATCTCCAGCCCCGGAAAGCTGCGGTTGAGGCGATCGACCGCTTCGAGGTTGATCGAGGCATCCTCGCGGATGGCGGTGTGCGGGCAGCCGCCGGTTTCGACGCCGATGATGCGATCTGCCGCCAGCGCCTCATTGCGCACCAGAAACTGGGCGTCTTCCGCCGTGTAGATGTCGTTGGTGACCACGGCGATGTTGTACTTGTCACGCAAGGCCTGACACAGGGCGAGCGTGAGCGCGGTCTTGCCGGAGCCGACGGGGCCGCCGATGCCGACACGGAGTGCCTGGGATGCAGGAGTAGTCATGATTCTGTGGTTTCCGTCGTTCAGCTTCTGAAGAGCCGTGAATACTGCGTTTCGTGGTGGCTGCTGGCAAGCGCCAGGCCGGGGGTGTAGTTGCTCCAGTCGTCTTCCGGGAGCGCGATCGCAAGGGGCACCAGATCGGGAATGCGCGCGCCGAGCACTGCCAGCATGCGCTGCCCCGCGCTCTGGCCGAGCGGCACGGTCTTGACCGCCGCCATCACCTGATTCTCCAGCCATGCCCACAGGTAGGCGGCGAGCGCATCGGCCACCGGCACCTTCCAGGCTGCAGCAGCAGCGGTCCATGCAGTCGGAAACGCCGGGGTATCGAGCGTCTGCAGCCGCGCCCGCCAGCCGGGCAGTGAAGACCAGGCGTCGAGCTCGACCAGCATGCGGACCAGCGAGTAGCCCATCTGCACGGTTTCGGCACGCAGCTCCGAGGTCTCGCGACTGGCGACGAAATCGTCGTTGAGGCGTCGCACCCTGTCATCGTCGCCCTGCGCCCAGGCCTCGAGCAGACACGCCACCAGCGGCGCCTCGAAGCGCGCCACGCTCCATTCGAGCAGGTCGCCAATCCAGCGCTGGGTGTCGGCCTCGGTCTTGACCCGGCCGCATTCGACCGCCCACTCCAGCCCCTGCGAGTAGGTGTAGGCGCCGACCGGCAGTGCCGGGCTGGCCAGTTGAAGCAGACGCACCAGCGGCAGCAGCCCGCCGCCGACCGCCGCACCGGATATGGCTGGCGTCACTTGGCACTCATCATGTGGATGCGCGCGCCGCTGCCGTCACCCGGATGCTGGTGACCATGGGCATAGGCACCGGCCTCGGGCTCGAAGGGCGCCGAGATCGGCGACACTTCCGCGCCCAGCCCGACCAGCATGCCTTCGAGCACGTGATCGGCCTGAATCCGCAGCCAGCCTTCGCCGAGTTCGACGGCGACATGGCGGTTGCCGAGGTGGTAGGCCGCGCGTGCGAGCTCGAAGGCATCGGCGCAGCGCACCTCGAGCAGGGATTCTGGCGCAGCCACGACTTCGACGATCCGTCCGTCCTGGGCGTGGAGTTTCTGACCGCCGCGCAGAATGGTGCCGCGGGGGAGGAACAGACCGACTTCCTCGCCCGAGCTCAGTTTGGCGCGCAAGCGGCTCTTGGTGCGGTAGCCAAAATCGAGTTCCAGGGTTTCCGTTGCGGCGCGTACGCCGGTGTAAAGCGATTCAATCAGCAGCATGTCAGTTCAGTTTCCAGGGCCTGCTTGACGCGACACGAGGTTCGACGACGATCATGGCGGATTGCGTCAGAACAGGAAATAGCGCTGCGCCATCGGCAGTTCGGTCGCGGGTTCGCACGTGAGCAATTCGCCATCGGCGCGCACGATATAGGTTTCGGGATCGACGTCAATGGTCGGCATCGCACCGTTGAGCACCATGTCGGACTTCTGCACGCCGCGGCACCCCTTCACCGCGACCAGCGGCTTCGTCAGGCCGAGCGCGGCGACCGCCGGGTTGGACAGCGCGGCCTGCGAGACGAAGGTCACCGAGGTCTTGAGCGCCTTGCCGAAACTGCCGAACATCGGCCGGTAATGCACCGGTTGCGGCGTGGGGATCGACGCGTTGGGATCGCCCATCGCCGCCGCCGCGATCATGCCGCCCTTCAGAATCAGGCTGGGCTTGACGCCGAAGAAGGCCGGCCGCCACAACACCAGGTCGGCCAGCTTGCCGGGCTCGATCGAGCCCACGACGTGCGAGATGCCGTGGGTGATCGCGGGGTTGATGGTGTACTTGGCGATGTAGCGCCGGATGCGGAAGTTGTCCGCCTTGCCGTCGCCACGCTCGCCATCCTCGGGCAGTGCGCCGCGCTGCACCTTCATCTTGTGCGCGGTCTGCCAGGTGCGGATGATGACCTCGCCGACCCGCCCCATCGCCTGCGAGTCGGACGACATCATGGAGAAGGCGCCGGTGTCGTGCAGGATGTCTTCGGCCGCAATCGTCTCGCGCCGGATGCGCGACTCGGCAAAGGCCACGTCCTCGGCAATCGCCGGGTCGAGGTGATGACACACCATCAGCATGTCGAGATGCTCGTCGATGGTGTTGACCGTGAATGGGCGCGTCGGGTTGGTCGAGGACGGCAGCACGTTCGGCGACCCCACCGCCTTGATGATGTCCGGCGCGTGACCGCCACCCGCACCTTCGGTGTGGAAGGTGTGGATGGTGCGGCCCTTGAACGCGGCCAGCGTGGTTTCGACGAAGCCGGATTCGTTCAGGGTGTCGGTGTGGATCGCGACCTGCACGTCGTGCTGCTCGGCCACATTCAGGCAGTTGTCGATCGCCGCCGGCGTCGTGCCCCAGTCCTCGTGCAGCTTGAGGCCGATCACGCCCGCTTCGACCTGCTCGTTGAGCGGCCCCGGCAGGCTGGCATTGCCCTTGCCGAAGAAGCCGAGGTTCATCGGGAAGGCTTCGGCCGCCTCGAGCATGCGATGGATGTGCCACGGCCCTGGCGTGCACGTGGTGGCGTAGGTGCCGGTCGCCGGCCCGGTGCCGCCCCCGAGCATGGTGGTGACGCCCGACATCAGCGCCTCTTCGATCTGCTGCGGGCAGATCCAGTGGATGTGGCTGTCGATGCCCCCGGCGGTGAGGATCATGCCCTCGCCGGCAATGACCTCGGTGCCCGCACCGACCGGAATGGTGACGCCGGGCTGGATATCCGGGTTGCCGCCCTTGCCGATCCTCCAGATCCTGCCGTCCTTGAGGCCGACGTCCGCCTTGACGATGCCGGTGACGGCATCGACGATCAGCGCGTTGGTGATGATGGTGTCGGCCACCTCGGCCGAGAGCTGCTGCCCCTGACCCATGCCGTCGCGGATGACCTTGCCGCCGCCGAACTTCACCTCTTCACCGTAGATGGTGTGGTCTTGTTCGACTTCGAGAATCAGCCCGGTGTCGGCCAGTCGCACGCGGTCTCCCACCGTGGGGCCGAACATTTCCGCATAGGCGCGGCGCGTAATCTTTGCCATATCAGAGCGCTCCCATGACCTGGGCGTTGAAGCCGAACACCTTGCGCGCACCGTCGAGCGCGACCAGTTCGATCGTGCGCGACTGTCCCGGCTCGAATCGCACCGCCGTCCCGGCGGCAATGTTGAGGCGGAAACCGCGTGCAGCCGTGCGATCGAAGTCGAGCGCGGCATTGGTTTCGGCAAAATGGTAGTGCGAGCCGACCTGGATCGGGCGGTCGCCGGTATTCGTGACTGAAAGCGTCAGCGTCGAGCGTCCGACATTGAGTTCGATCTCGCCGTCGAGCGGCATGAGTTCGCCTGGAATCATTTTCTTCTCCTGATGTGCCTGGCGGTTCAACCGCCACGGGCGCCGAAGCGATAATCGCGCATGGCCTGTGAGCGCGCCGGCGCAGCCTCGGGGGCCGGAGCGGGTACGACGGGTTCGACCACTGCAGCCGGTGCCAGCTTTTCGCGCAAACAGATGACGAGCAGCAAGAACTCCTCGTCGTCGGCGAGTTCTTCGATCTCGTCCAGCGTCGCCTTTGCATACGCCGGATCGCTCGTCATCGCCGTCAGATTCACGCTGCGCCCCAGCGTACGCTTCACCTGCAGCTTGAAGCGGGCCAGCAACCTCGCCAGTTCGATTTCGGCTTCGCTCATGATGGTCGCCGCCAATGCGTCAGATGATGGGGTTATGCACGGTGACCAGTTTCGTGCCGTCCGGGAAGGTGGCCTCGACCTGAATATCGGGAATCATCTCGGCCACGCCGTCCATCACGTCGTCGCGTGTGAGCAGGGTGGCACCGTAGCTCATCAGCTCGGCCACGGTCTTGCCGTCGCGCGCACCTTCAAGGATCGCGCAGGTGATGAAGGCGACCGACTCGGGGTAGTTCAGCTTCAGGCCGCGCGCCCGACGCCGCTCGGCGAGCAGTCCGGCGGTGAAAATCAGCAGCTTGTCCTTCTCTCGTGGGCTCAGTTCCATCGATTTCTCCACGGCGCCAGTGGCGCCGCCATCAGTTGATCAGGTATTCCAGATTCTCGGCGTCTGCATCGGGCGCCCGGCTACGGTCGGCCTGACCGCAGCCCAAAGCCGCGCAAACCATTCGCGTCCCGGCTCGCATGCGGGCCCGAGATAACGCGCTACCAGCAAGCCGGGCAACAAGGTGACGCCGCCCGTCCCGTGCGTCGGCGCGATCTCGCGCCAGGCCTTGAGGAGTTCGACATTCACCAGCGGCGAAGCGACCAGCAGACTGCCGCTCACCGGCTCGCCCTGCAGCCCGATGCCGGCAGTCAGCAGGGCGCTGCCACCACCCACCCTGCCGCGCTCCAGCCACAGCGGACGCCCGTCTCGCACTATCCTGGTGCGCATCGCAAGCTCACCTCGGGTAAAGCGCTCCCCCGAGCCCGTGCGGCCGAAACACAGCATCTCCGCCCCGATGAAACAGGCATCTCCGGACAGGCTGACCTCCGTCACGAGGTCACCGAAGGCGCCGTCGAACACCAGGCTTTCCTGAGGCAGCCACTCGCACACGGCGCCTGCGGCCACCGCAATACGCTGTGTCAGCCCGCCGCGTGCGCCGGCGCTGCGATACCACTTGCCCGCACCCGGTGTGGTCAGCAGCGCATGGGCGCCTGCCCTGACATCGACATCGACGCTGAGGCTGTCGCCACTGGCGATACCCGCGGGCGGGTGTACCAGAATGGTGTGGCACACCTCATGGCCCTCGGGATAAAGCGGACGCTGCACCACCAGCGGACCGACATGCGCGCGCTCCGCAAGCACGGTACGCTCGCCACGGCGTTCATACGCCAGCCGCAACTCGGCACGCCAGCTGCGCCCGGCGGCAGCATTACAGGCAGGCGCGCCGAGCGAACGGGATTCAGGGGCTGTCACAGCATTCATGGAGCTTCCATTAGCAAGCAATGTTCCAGCTCAAAGGCCGACCCGATATACGACTGTTTAGACTGACTATTCTGTGCAGACAAGGCTTGCAGGCGCACGACCTGTGCCAGGCGACCATGTAAACACCGACCGGATGCACCAGTACAGTGCATGAACGCCCTCCCGCGCTTACTGCCGCACTTCGTCGCACTCGTCGAATTCGTCAGCCTTGCCCACACCGGGAGTCGCACGGAACGGGTTGATGTCCAGACCACCGCGCCGCGTGTAGCGTGCCCACACCGCAAGCGCCTGCGGGTGGCAGCGCGCCATGATGTCGCAGAACACCCGCTCCACGCATTGTTCGTGAAACTCGTTGTGCTCGCGAAAGGAGACGATGTAGCGCAGCAGGCCCTCACGCTCGATCGCAGGCCCGGTGTAGCGCACCACGACCATGCCCCAGTCGGGCTGACCGGTCACCAGACAGTTGGACTTGAGCAGGTGGGAATACAGGGTCTCGCTGACGACTTCACCACGGGCTGCCAGCAGGGCCGGGGCCGGCTGATAGGTATCGATATCGATATCGAGATCGTCCAGACAGACTCCTTGCGGGTAGCCGATCTGGCGCAGGGGGCGCTCGCCGAGCGGCATCAGCTCAACCGCCACCGCGCCGCCTGCCGCCGCGGACAGGTCGCGAGCAATCGTTTCGCGCACGGTGCCCGCATCGGCAAAACGACTCTGGTTAAAGGCATTGAGGTAAAGCTTGAGCGATTTCGACTCGATCAGCCGCGGCGTATCGGCCGGCACCCGGAAGCGTGCGAGCGCCACCACCGGCTTGCCGCGCGCGTTCAGCCACGACAGCTCATAGGCATTCCACAGATCCTCACCGACAAAGGGCAAGGCATCGCCGCGCACGCCGATTTCGTCGCGCTTGAGCTGACGTTCGATCGGAAACAGGAGCTCGGGCGCATAGGTATCGCGATAGGCGACAGGCTTGCCGAGCGGCGAGGCTTCGGCACCATGGCGGAGAGGGGATGTATCGTTCATCGGTATGATTGTAAAAGAAGCGCGCACGATGCGCTGTTGCTGCGTTGCAGCATGAATAGTAAACTCACCGGTCAATGCGTTTACGGACGCGCTTTCCCGCAACACCCGCAGACGCGGCATCAGACGACAGGCTGCAGGCCACGTCGCCGCCCGCAAGGCCGCACCCGGACGCCCTGCGACACTCCATCCGGCACATCAGCAGCAAGGCCGCGCCTGCCACGCAGCCCAAGACGGATCAAAACAGACAATGAAATCCCTTCAGCAGGACTGGTTCTCCAACGTCCGCAACGACTTGCTCGCCGGCCTGGTGGTCGCGCTTGCCCTCATCCCCGAGGCCATCGCCTTCTCCATCATCGCCGGGGTCGATCCCAAGGTCGGGCTCTATGCCTCCTTCTGCATCGCCACCGTGATCGCCTTCGCCGGCGGTCGCCCGGGCATGATCTCGGCCGCAACCGGTGCCATGGCCCTGGTGATGGTGACCCTGGTCAAGGACCACGGCCTGCAGTATCTGCTCGCCGCGACCCTGCTCACCGGCGTGCTGCAGATCCTCGCCGGCTGGCTGCGCCTGGGCGTGCTGATGCGCTTCGTGTCGCGCTCGGTGGTGACCGGCTTCGTCAATGCGCTGGCGATCCTGATCTTCATGGCCCAGCTCCCGGAGCTGACCAACGTCAGCTGGCATGTGTATGCCATGACCGCAGCCGGGCTCGGCATCATCTACCTCTTCCCCTACATCACCCGTGCCGTGCCGTCGCCGCTGGTCACCATCGTGGTACTGACCGCGGTGTACATGGTGCTTGATCTCGACATCCGCACGGTGGGCGACATGGGCGAACTGCCGGACAGCCTGCCGGTGTTCCTGCTGCCCGATGTGCCACTCAACCTCGAGACGCTCGGGATCATCTTCCCCTACGCACTGACGATGATGGTCGTGGGCCTGCTCGAATCGCTGATGACCGCCACCATCGTCGACGACCTCACCGACACCACCAGCAACAAGAGCCGCGAATGCGTCGGTCAGGGCGTGGCCAATATTGCCTCCGGTTTCCTCGGCGGCATGGCCGGCTGCGCGATGATCGGGCAGTCGGTGATCAACGTGAAGTCCGGCGGCCGCGGACGCCTGTCGACGCTGACCGCTGGCGTGGTGCTGCTGATCCTGGTGGTCTTCCTCGGCGACTGGGTGCGCCAGATCCCGATGGCGGCCCTGGTCGCGGTGATGATCATGGTTTCGATCGGTACCTTCAGCTGGGACTCGGTACTGAAGCTGCGCGAGAATCCGCCCAGCTCCAGCGTGGTCATGATCGCCACCGTCGCGGTCACCGTTGCCACGCACGACCTCGCCCGCGGGGTGCTGGTCGGGGTGCTGCTGTCGGGCTTCTTCTTTGCGCACAAGGTCGGCAAGGTGCTGCACGTCGGTTCGCGCACGGAAGACGAAGGCCGGATGCGCCGCTATGCCGTCACCGGCCAGGTGTTCTTTGCCTCGGCCGACCGTTTCATCGCCTCCTTCGATTTCAAGGAAGTCATCGACAAGGTCAGCATCGACGTCTCCCGCGCCCATTTCTGGGACGTCACTGCCATCAGTGCGCTCGACAAGGTGGTGGTCAAGTTCCGCCGCGAAGGCACCGAAGTCGAGGTCATCGGCCTCAACGAAGCCAGTGCGACCATGGTCGACCGCTTCGCGGTGCACGACAAGCCTGAAGCCGTCGAAAACCTGATGGGCCACTGAGGAGCAGACCATGAGCAAAGACAACAAGATTCTGGCCTGCGTGGATCAGTCCCGTTTTGCCGACACGGTTGCCGACTACGCAGCCTGGGCCGCGACGCGCATGGACGCGCCGCTCGAGTTTCTCCATGTCATCGACCGCCATCCGGAACTCGGCTCCGGCGAGGATCATAGCGGCGCCATCGGCTTCAACGCCCAGGAGCAGTTGCTGCATACCCTCAGCGACAAGGATGCGGCGCTCAGCCGCGCGGCACGCGAACAGGGACGCATCTTCCTCAACCGCCTGCGCGAGCGCGCGATCGCCGCCGGCGTGCCGGCACCGGACATGCGCCAGCGCCACGGTGCGCTCGACGACACTCTGGCCGAGCAGGAAGACGGCGTACGCATGTTCGTCTTCGGTCGTCGCGGCGCCTCGGCCGGGACCAGCAGCCAGAGCATCGGCAGCAACGTTGAGCGCGTGGTGCGTGCCCTGCACAAGCCGGCGCTGACCGTGACCGAGGGTTTCAGCGAACCGCGCCGGATCCTGATCGCCTTTGACGGCGGCATCGTCACCCGTCGCGGCGTGGAGATGGTGGCAAACAGCCCGCTGTTCCGCGGCCTGCCCATCCATCTGCTGATGTCGGGCAAGGAAAGCCAGAGCGCGCCCAAGCAGCTGGAATGGGCCAAGAACACGCTCGAGGCGGCAGGCTTCGAAGCCCCTGCTTCACTGATTCCCGGCGACGCGGAGCAGGTCATCGAGAAAACGGTGAAGGCACAGGGCATCGATCTGCTGATCATGGGCGCCTACGCCCATTCGCCGCTGCGCAGCCTGCTGTTTGGCAGCAAGACCACCGACCTGTTGCGCACCGCCACCATTCCGACACTGCTGCTGCGGGGCTGAAAAGCCCCCACGCGGCGCGATTCGCGCTCACGTCAGCGCGAATCGCACCTTTACGTCGCAGGGCGGCGCCGTATACGCGGCCGAGGTGGCAATGAGATCCGCCCCGGCCGCCACGTAGTCTGCGGCGTTGTCGGCGCGCACGCCGCCGGCGGCGACCAGCACCGCGCCGAGGCCCTCTGCTGCAATCCGCGCCTTGCACGCTGCCACCGCCTCGGGCGGGAATTTCTCCAGCTGCAACACACCGGCCCCCGCACGCGCCCAGACCAGCGCCTCCTCGACCGAGGCCACCTCCACCGTGAGCTTGCGCTCAGGCTGAAGGCGTTGCAGACGGGCCACGGTGTCCTGCGGCGCCTCTTCCAGGAACAGACGGTGCTCGGCGAAGATCAGCAGGGTTTCCGACAGACCCAGCCGGTGCATGATCGCACCGCCCGCCTTCACTGCCTTGGCCGACATCGCCTTGGTGCCGGGCACGTTCTTGCGTGTGCAGGCGACAGCAACCGGCGCCGCAGCCGCGACGATGGCGGCCGCTGCGGTGGCGATGCCGCTGGACCACTCCATCAGGGTCTGCGCCACCTTCCACGCACGGTGAAGCTCGCCCGCCCCGCCTTCGGCCTCGAGCAACAAGGTCCCCGCCTCGACCGCCGTCGCCGACGCGACATGGATCCGCGCGGTCGCGCCTGCCAGCTGAAACAGGCGCACTGCCTCTTCACTGCCGCACACCCGCATCGCACCGCGAGCGTGGAAGGACACATGCCCGCGCGCATTCTCGATGGCCAGGGTCTCGGTGGTCAGGTCGCCCGCCGGCACATCATCGGCGAGCAGCTCGGACAGGGCGTGATCGGACAGACAGCAAGGCATGACTCGAACTCCGGAAGACATCTGCACAAGGGCACTTCCAAACGGCACCGGCAATTCCTGCGCGCGGGATCACCCCAGCAGGGCCACCGTCTTGATCTGCGCCCACATTCGTCGATTGGCCACGATGCCGAGCTGGTCGCACGAGCGCCGGGTGATGCGCGCGATCAGCGGGGTGCCGCCCGCATCGAGGCGGACCAGCACATGCGCAGGGGTATCGGCCACGACCACTTCCTGCACGATGGCCTGCAGCAGGTTGGTGATGCTGCTGTTTTCGTTGCGCGTCTCGGCAAGGCTGACGTCGCGCGCATGCACGCGGAAGCGCAGACGGTGGCCGACGGGCTCCGGGCGGCGCGCAACCAGTACGCTGCCACCCGCAAAATCGAGCCGCGTCAGGTGGTAGCGTTCATCATGCTCGGCAATGACCGACTCGATGACGACCCCTGCATCCTCGGTAAACGCCGTCGGCAGGTCCAGGCGCGCCAGCGTCTCCACCAGCCCGCCCTGTGCAACCACCTTCCCCTGATCAAGCAGGATCACATGATCCGCCAGCCGCGCCACCTCGTCGGGCGAGTGGCTGACGTAGAGCACCGGGATGTCGAGCTCGTCGTGCAGGCGCTCGAGGTAGGGCAGGATCTCCTGCTTGCGTTTGAGATCCAGCGCGGCCAGAGGCTCGTCCATCAGCAACAGTCGCGGGCTGGTCAGCAGCGCCCGCGCCATGCCCACTCTCTGCCGCTCGCCGCCCGACAGGCGCTCCGGCATGCGGTCCAGCAGATGCCCGATCCCCAGCAGTTCGACGGCCTGGTCCCAGGCCACGCGCCGGGTTGCTGCGGCGACCCGCTTCATGCCGAACTCGAGATTGCGCCGCACCGAGAGATGCGGGAACAGGCTGGCCTCCTGAAAGACATAACCGATCGCACGCTCGTGCGTCGGCACGAAGATCCCGGCGTCGGCATCCTGCCAGTGCTCGCCATTGACGAAGAGCCGTCCCAGCGGTGCGCGCTCTAGACCGGCGACGCAGCGCAGGCAGGTCGTCTTGCCCGACCCCGAATGACCGAACAGGGCGGTGACGCCGCGCCCCGGCAGTTGCAGATCGACGTCGAGTGAAAAGCCACTGTAGTCGAGGCGAAAGCGGGCCTGTATGCCTTCTGTCGTCATGTGCCCATCCCCGGCTTGAAGCGGCGGCTGGTGTACAGCGCGAGCAGGACGAAGAAGGAGAAAACGACCATGCCGCCAGCGAGCCAGTGTGCCTGTGCGTACTCCATGGCCTCGACGTGATCGAAGATCTGCACCGAGACCGTCCGCGTGCTGCCTGGAATATTGCCGCCGATCATCAGCACCACGCCAAACTCGCCCACGGTATGTGCGAACCCCAGAATCGACGCGGTGACGAAGCCCGGTCGCGCCAGCGGCAGCACCACCGAAAAGAAGGTGTCCCACGGACTGGCGCGCAGGGTGGCGGCGACTTCCAGCGGGCGCTCTCCAATCGCTTCAAAGGCATTCTGCAAGGGCTGAATGACGAAGGGCATCGAGTAGAACACCGAACCGACGACCAGGCCGGCAAAGGTGAAGGGCAGCGTGCCCAGCCCCAGTGCGGTCGTCATCTGACCAATCGGCCCGTGCGGCCCCATGGTCACCAGCAGGTAGAAGCCGATCACCGTCGGCGGCAACACCAGCGGCAATGCCACCACCGCCCCGATCGGTCCCTTGAGCCACGAACGCGTGCGTGCCAGCCACCAGGCGATTGGCGTACCGATCAGCAGCAGCAACACCGTGGTCAGGCCCGCCAGCTCCAGCGTGAGCCAGATTGCCGAGAGATCGAGCGCAGTGAGTGACATGCCCGCCCCGCTCCTTACAGATCGTAGCCGTAGGCGCGGATCACCGCCGCAGCCTTCGGCCCCTTGAGGTAATCGACCAGCGCCTTCGCCGCCTCGCTGTCCTTGCCCTTGCTCAGGATCACCGCGTCCTGACGGATCGGATCGTACATGTCGGCGGGCACCACCCAGGCTGAACCCGACGTGATCTTGCCATCCTTCGACACCTGCGACATCGCGACGAATCCAAGCTCGGCATTGCCGGTGGAAACGAACTGGTAGGCCTGAGTGATGTTGGTGCCCTCGACCAGCTTGGGTCCGACCGCTGCCGTCAGGCCGAGCTTGTCCAGCACCTGAGTTGCAGCAAACCCGTAGGGCGCCGTCTTGGGATTGGCAATCGACAGGTGCTTGAACGCATTCCTGCTCAGCACCTCGCCCTTGTCATCCACGTAAGCACCATCAGACGACCACAGCACGAGCTTTCCGACCGCATAGGTGAAGCGGGACCCGGGCACGATGCCACCTTCGGCTTCCAGCTTCGCCGGCGTCTTGCTGTCGGCGGCGAAGAAGACCTCGAAAGGCGCGCCGTTCCTGATCTGGGTGTAGAGCCCGCCCGTCGGGCCGAACGCCGCCAGCACCTTGTGCCCCGTATCCTTCTCGAACTGCAGTGCGATCTCCTTGATTGGTGCGGTGAAGTTGGCGGCAACGGCGACCTGAACTTCGGCTGCGTTCGCGCCAGCGGCGAACACACCAAGACTGAGTGCAATGACAAGGCGGGAAACGGGCGGCTTCATGATTCAACTCCTGTAGATGATGACGAAAAAGGCCAGCCTCAGTCGTAGATCGCAAGAATGACGCTGGATGACTTGAAAAAGGCACAGGCCGGCACGCCGGCCTCGATACCCAATGCCTTGCAGCTCTCGCCGGTCACCACGCAGGTCACACTGCGACCCGATGGCAGCACCAGCGTGACCTCGTTGTTCACCGGCCCTGCATGCACTTCGGCGACCTTGCCCCACAGCTGGTTGCGTGCGGTGAGCCGCATCGTCTGATCGACCGACAACATCACCGAGGACGACTTCACCAGTGCAAAGACCTCCTTGCCGATCGTCAGCCCGAGATTTTCGGCGCTGGCCTTGGTGATGATGGCGGCGATCTCGGTTTCTTCATCGATGCGCACCCGCACCTCGTAATCGACCCCACCATCGCGCAAGCCCGTAATCGACCCGGAAAACTGGTTACGGGCGCTGGTCTTCAGACTCATTCGGTGCATCAGCTTCTGGAAGCCGCGAATGTCGCACCCACCCGCCTGGTTCAGTCGTTCGGACAGGCGGTCGAGCGCGGCCTGATACTCGATTTCCAGCGCGCGATACATCGCCACCATCTTCTGGCCGTATTCGGTGAGCTGGGTGCCTCCACCCTGTCGGCCGCCGGTGACACGAACGACCAGGGGCTCGGGCGCCAGATTGTTCATGGTGTCGATCGCGTCCCAGGCCGCCTTGTACGACAGGGGTACCGCTTTCGCCGCCTGGTTGATCGAGCCCTTGTGCCCGATCTCTTCCAGCAACCGGATACGCGTATCGGATAGCGCTGCACCGATCTCGGTTTCGAGCGACATGCGGGCGAGGAAGCGGGTAGCGGTCATCGTCTGTGAAGGCATTATGTATTCCATTTTATATAAAGCCAAAACCATGCCAGGCGGCATTTACTATGGTTGCATAGGAACAACCCTTGAAACTACAGTGCACGCCGGGGACATTTGTTGATTACCTGACAATTATATGTAGCTCAAGCTACAACGTGTTTCTTTTCCTTCAATTGCAGGATCGTTCTGGAGAACAGCATGAAAGTCAGCGCTCGCAACATCTTCAAAGGCCCCATCAGTGCAATCAAGACCGGCATCGTGAATGCAGAGGTCGCAGTTTCGATTGGCGGAAACGACACCCTCGTCGCCGTCGTCACCATGGAAAGCCTCAATGCCCTTGAGCTCAAGACGGGCAAGGACGTCGTCGCGCTGGTGAAGGCGCCCTGGGTCATGCTGATGAGCGAAGGCAGCGACATCCGCCTGTCAGCACGCAACAGCCTGACCGGCACGGTCAAATCGGTCGAGGTCGGCACCGTCAACGCCGAGGTCACCATCAGCCTTCCCGGCGGCAGCGAGGTGGCGTCGGTCGTGACCAAGGAAGCAGCCGCAGAGCTTGGACTCAGGCCCGGCGTCCCCGTCACTGCAGTCATCAAGGCGTCGAACGTCATTCTTGGGGTTCCCGCCTGAGCGCGCACGCCGGGACATTCGTGTCGCCGCAGGAACTCAGCGCGGCATGCTTTCGCTGAAGCTGTAGAAGGACTGCCCGGCGCAGTCCTGACCGGGCTGCACGGTGCGGTGGATCAGCCAGCGCTGGTCGCGCAAACGCCAGGCCGCGACCGACTCCGCGTAAGCCGCTGCGGCATAGAACTCTTCGCCGTCATCCGAGCGCGGCTCGCGCAATACATAGCGGTGTGCGTAATAGCAGGCTTCTCCGTCAGGGTCATAGCCGAAGACCCGCTCGGCATCAAGTTCGGCCTCGCGAAACAGATCAAAGGACAGGGGCACCACCACCATGTCGCGCCACTCCATCGGCAAGCGGCCCCACCAGGGCTGCTCGCCACTGTCTGCGGCACGACGACGATCACCGGTTCTTATATGGCTTGCTGTACATAACACCGCACACCTCCTCCTGGGACAGGAAAGTCTTCACACAGGCGTGTTGACGCGAACCGCCTGACAAGAATGGCGCAAGTGGGGCTGCCACGCGCCTTCGTTGTATACAAAAGCAATAACGATGCCCGAGAGAAATCCCGCACAGCGGGATGAGAAAGCGGGGCAGACAGACGGCAGTGAACGAAAAAAGGGCGGCCATGCCGCCCTTCCCAAAACTCAGACCACGATGAGCAAGCTCAGAAGTGCCACTGCACCTTGATCATCGGCGCGGAGGTTTCAGAGCCGGTGCTGCCTTCCTTCGAACCGAACTTGTTGTTGATGTACTCGTAACCGATGCCTGCGCGCAGGGTGCGCGGCTTGCCCATCAGCATCTGGCCGACGTCGGCCATGACAAACATGTTGGTCCAGGTCTCGGGATCGGTCTTCACGCCGAAGCCGTCCTTGCCCTTCTTGCCGGTGTAGTTCAGGTAACCTTCGAAGGACAGGGGCACCGAGCCGACGTTGAAGGGAATGCCCCAGGCCATCGCGATCCGGTAGGTCGGATCGAATTCAACCGATTTGCCGACGATGCCGTTGTTGTTCCACTCCTTGTAGTAGAGCAGGCTCACGTCGAAGAAGCCCTTGGGAATATCGAACTTCAGCGTCGGACCAACCAGAATCTTGCGCACCTTCGGCGCAAATGCCGTGTCCTTGGAGTTCCAGTCGAGACCGGTCGTCAGCGCGATTTCCTTCACCGGTCCGAATGACAGGTTCTTGTCGAAGACCTTGCCCAGGTAGAGCTGGTGGGCATACACCACATAGATTTCCTGCGCGCCGGTATCGCCGCCTTTGGCCGGGTCCTTGCTGTCCGACATCAGGATATCCACGTTCAGGAAGTTCTGCCCGTAGTCATAGCCACTCACATGGGTAAAGCCAACGATGTCTTTCGACACATCGTCCGAAATGGCCGGTTCGTTGAACTTTTCGCCATAACGGTAGGAGATGGACGTGTCGCTCCAGTTGGCGGCCGAGGCCGAGATCGGCGCAGCCAGACAGGCGCCAAGCACTGCAGTGGTGATGATTCGCGAGGTGGTGGGATACATGATGCGAGGGCTCCTGAACGAGAAAAGTGTTTGATTCAACGCAACATGAGTCGCCGCGTTTTTTTCAAGCTAACAGGACTCGCGGTGATTTTGATCAATATGGATTATTACGTAATGGATATACTGATCGTCTATCTAAGTTATTGTTTATGAAGCGTATTAAACAATTGATACGCCACTCCTGAAGGCACCATGTTCGCGCCAGCCGACTGCATGACGCACAGTATTTGTGCGCCGCAAAAATGATAGTTTTCAAGGTACTGAGATCCGTGAGCGAAACATGTCGCACCGTTTTGGTGCCTCGTGAGCCGCAGAACATGGCCAAAGCCTGTTTTCCGGGCTAAACGGGCATGGCATGGCGCTTGCCATGTGTGTTGTAACGACACACAGGAGCACTACATGTTTCACACCCGTAAAGACGCACCGACCACCCAGATCCGCCGCCGTGTTCTCGGCGCCTTGCTCGCGACGGCCTGCGCACTCGGCCTCGGGCAGGCTCATGCCGCCGACCCGGTGAAGATCAAGTTCACCCTCGACTGGCGCTTCGAAGGCCCGTCCGCACCATTCCTGCTTGCCAAGAGCAAGGGCTACTTCGCTGCCGAAGGTCTGGATGTCGAGATCGACGCCGGCAACGGCTCGGCCGGTGCCGTGACGCGTGTCGCCACTGGCGCCTACGACATGGGCTTTGCCGATTTCAATGCCCTGGTGGAATACGATGCGAAAACACCGGGCTCGAAGATTCAGGCCATCTACATGGTCTATAACTCGACCCCCGCCGCGGTCTTCGTGCTGAAGAAGTCGGGCGTCACCAAGGCGGCGGACCTCGTCGGCAAGGCGCTGGCTGCACCGATATTCGACGGCGGACGCAAGGCGTGGCCGGCCTTCGCCAAGGCCAATGGTCTGGCGCTCGATGCAGTGAAATGGCAGACGGTCGAGCCCGCGATTCGGGAGACCCTGCTTGCGCGCGGCGACGTCGACGGCATCACCGGCTTCTATTTCACCAGCCTCCTCAACCTGCAGGCGCGTGGCGTGCCGGCCGACCAGATCGTCGCACTGAAGTACCCCGACCACGGCGTCGAGTTCTACGGCAACACCCTGATCGCCAGCCCGAAGATGCTGAGCGAACAGCCCAAGGCCGTCGAAGGTTTCGTGCGTGCCTTCAACAAGGCGCTGAAGGACACCATCGCTGACCCCGACACCGCCGTGCTGGCTGTGAAGGAGCGCGATCCGCTGATCAATGTGGCGCTCGAAAGCCAGCGTCTGAAGCTCGCTATCAACTCTGTGGTGATCACGCCCGAAACCCGTTCGATCGGTTTGGGCGCAGTCAATCCCGAACGCCTGAAGCGCTCGGTGGCAGAAGCGGCCACTGCTTTCGGTCTGCCCGCCACGCCTGATGCCGGCGCGCTGTTCACCTCCGCCTACCTGCCGTCCGCAGCCGACCGCGCAATCAAGTAAGTACCGTACCAAGGAGTGTGCGGGCGGCGACCATTCGTCGTTGCCCGCCGGAAAATTCATGGACTTCGTCCGCTTTGAAGATGTGAGCCTGGCCTACCAGCCCGGCAGTCCGTTTGCGATCGAAGATGTCAGCCTGTCGATCCGCGAAAACGAGTTCATCTCGCTGGTCGGCCCCTCAGGCTGCGGCAAGTCGACGGTGATGAAGCTGGTCACTGGCCTCAAGCCCCCCTCGAAGGGCTATGTCTATGTCGACGGGCGCGAGGTCGGCGGACCGCAGAAGTGCGTCGGCATGGCCTTCCAGGCCTCGAACCTGCTGCCCTGGCGCACCACCTTGCAGAACGTGATGCTGCCGATGGAGATCGTCGAACCCTATCGTTCCACGCTGCGTGCGAAGCGTGCCGAATACGAGGAGCAGGCACGTGCCCTGATCAAGCGTGTCGGCCTCGCAGGCTTCGAGGACAAATTCCCGTGGGAGCTCTCCGGTGGCATGCAGCAGCGCGCCTCGATCTGCCGCGCCCTGATTCACAAGCCACGCCTGCTGATGCTCGACGAGCCGTTCGGCGCGCTCGATGCCTTCACCCGCGAAGAGTTGTGGTGCATGGTGCGCGACCTGTGGCAGGAAGAGCCGTTCACCGTGGTGCTGGTCACCCACGACCTGCGCGAAGCGGTGTTTCTGGCCGACACGGTGTACGTGATGAGCAAGCGCCCGGGCCGCATCCTGGTACGACGCGAAATCGACCTGCCGCGCCCACGTGACCTCGACGTGACCTACACCGAGCCTTTTGCCAACTACGTGCACGAACTGCGCGAGCACATCGGCCACATTCGCGAATCCTGAGCCCGGAGGCCTTCATGCTGTCACAGAAAACCCTGATCCGGCTCGCCCCCTGGCTGGTCGTGCTGTTCTTCGGCCTGTTGTGGGAAGGCATCGTCGTTGCCTTCGATGTGCCAGAGTTCCTGTTTCCCTCGGTATCTTCCGTCTGGCATTCAACGGTGATGCACTGGGACCCGATCATGATGCACGCCACCCAGACGTTCCTCACCACCCTGGCCGGTTTCGCCATCGCGGTGGTGTTCGGGCTCGTGGTCGGTGCCGCGGTGGGCTCCTCGCCCATCATCTACAAGGCGCTCTACCCCCTGCTGGTGGGCTTCAACTCGATTCCCAAGGTTGCGTTCGTTCCGGTGCTGGTGGTGTGGTTCGGCATCGGCACCATTCCGGCGATCCTCACTGCCTTCCTGATCTCCTTCTTCCCGGTCGTGGTGAACGTGGCCACCGGCCTGGCGACGCTGGAGCCCGAAATGGAAGATGTGCTGCGCTCGCTGGGCGCATCCCGCCTCGACATCCTGAAGAAGGTCGGCCTGCCGCGTGCCATGCCCTACTTCTTCGCCTCGCTGAAGGTCGCGATCACGCTCGCCTTCGTCGGTTCGGTGATCTCGGAGACGGTTGCGTCCAACCTTGGCATTGGCTACCTGATGATGGCGGCAAGTTCGTCGATGGACATGGCCCTGGTGTTCGCCGGCCTGATCGTCATCGGCATCATGGGCGTGGTGATGTACGAACTGTTTGCACTGGTCGAACGCAAGCTCACCGGCTGGGCGCACCGCAATCCGAACGGGGCAATGTAAGCACCCGTATGCGGAGGTCAGGCAAAGACGGTCCGGGCAGACGAGGTCCGGGCCGTCAGCGTTTCAAAGTCGCCCCCCCAGATCCGGAAAGGTTTCAGGCAACTCGCCGCAGCGGTGAGGCAACAGGCGTTGTGCGGGCCGCACGCACGATGCGCTCACGGAACCAACGGCATTCTGCCGAGTGCTGGGTGCGGTCGTGCCACAACAGGTAGTAAGCCATCGACGGCAGTTCGACCGGCGCGGGCACGATGTTCAGCGGCAGCATGGTGGTGTAGTGCTCGGCGAAGCGTGCTGGCGCGGTGAAGATCAGATCGGAATTGATCAGCATGAAGGGCGCCATGTGAAAGTACGGCACATGCGCCACCACGTTGCGACGCATGCGTTCGCGCGCGAGGAAGACGTCGACCACACCACGCTGACCGACCGAATACGGTGTGGGCACGACATGCTCCGCCGCCAGCCAGTCGCTCATGCTGAGCTGACCACTGGCGAGCGGATGGCCGGTGCGCATCATCACCACCATGCGGTCTTCGAACAGCGGGGCGGTGCGCAGGTGATCGGGCGGGTTGGGCCAGTTGCCGATGACGAGGTCGAGTTCGCCGGATTCGAGCGCACGCGGGTAATCCGAGTTTTGCGTCATCGAATGGAAGGCAATCTGTGCCTTGGGCGCGAGCTTGTGCACGTCGGTGACGACTTCGCCCAGCAGCATGGCGTTGAGGTAGTCAGGCGTAGCCACGTTGAAGCTGCGACGGGTGCTCGCGGGGTCGAATCCGGTCGGGCCTTCGGCGATGCGCTCGATCTGTTCGAGAACGATCCGGATCGGCTCGAGCAATTCGGCGCCGCGCTCGGTCGGTGTCATGCCGCCACGCGAGCGCACCAGCAGCGGGTCGCCGGTGATGTCGCGCAGGCGTTTGAGTGCGGTGCTGACCGCGGGCTGCGACAGGTTGAGACGGCGCGCGGCGCGCGACACGCTGCCTTCGGTGAGCAGTACATGCAGTACGCGCAGCAGGTGTGCGTCGAGTGAATCCCAGGTGCATCCGTTGGCCATAGTGATTCTCCTGTACGGGCCACCTGGGCCCGGTGTTAGACGGCGAGCGCCTCTCGCACGCCGTCGGCGTCCATGTTTTCACCCGCACCACGCATGACGATTTCGCCACGCTCCATGACAAGGTACTGGTCGGACAGTGCACGTGCGAAATCGTAATACTGTTCCACCAGCAGGATGGCCATTTCGCCGGTGGCGGCCAGGCTGCGGATGGCGCGTTCGATATCCTTGATGATGGAGGGCTGAATGCCCTCGGTGGGCTCGTCAAGGATGAGCAGTTTGGGGCCGAAGGCGAGCGCCCGGCCGATGGCGAGCTGTTGTTGCTGACCACCGGAGAGGTCGCCGCCGCGCCGGCCCATCATCTGTTTGAGGACCGGAAACATGTCGAAGATACGTGCGGGGATGCTTTCGCCGCTGGGGCGGGTCGCCAGCCCCATGTGCAGGTTTTCTTCGACGGTGAGGCGCGGAAAGATCTCGCGCCCCTGGGGTACATAGCCGATGCCGGCGCGCACTCGGTTATAAGATGGTGCGCGGGTGATGTCCTGCGCACCAAAGTGGATCGAACCGCTGGCTGCAGGGACGAGGCCCATCAGTGTCTTGAGCAGCGTGGTTTTGCCCACACCGTTGCGCCCAAGCAGGGTCGTCACCTTGCCCACCGGGACCTCAAACGAGAGACCGCGCAGGATGTGACTGCCACCGTAGTACTGATTCAGGTTGTCGACTTTCAGCATGATATTTTCCTTTCGGCGCTTCCTGGCTTGTGGCCTGGGGCCTTGGGTCAGGGATTTATTAGCAAGAATCGGGCGCGGTTTTTATTTGGGTAGATCTTTTGTGTTCATTGAGCACGGCGGACAGTGCTGCTAACGCCAGCCACGCCGGGTGTTGGCTGGGGGTGCCAGGGAACGTAAAAGAAACGAAAAACGCTTAAAGAGCTTGTGCGCGGTGCGCTCGTCACGCGTCAGACCTTCGCTAGTCAGACCGACACACCGCTGAATGCGTCGATTTTCATTAGTGCACTACTTCCCCGCAGCATCTCTGCCTTTCCCACGTTCACAACGAACCCAGTCAAGGCGGTTATGCGGGGTATTTCTGGAATGGGCGAGGACTGTCCGAGCGAGTGACACGAGCGAGTTCCGCAGCCCATGGAAGGAATACCCCGCGTGACCGACGTTAGCAGCACATACAAAACAGACACAAAATCAACGCCCCAGATAAACCTCAATCACCCGCGGATCCGCCTGCACCGTAGCCAAGTCGCCCTCAGCCAGCACAGAGCCTTCACACAGCACAGTGACCTTGCCGCCCAGTGCCTCGACGAAGGCCATGTCGTGCTCGACCACCATCAGCGAGTGCTTTCCGGCGAGGCTGACAAAGAGCTCGGCAGTACGCTCGGTCTCATCGTCGGTCATGCCGGCGACCGGCTCGTCCAGCAACAGGAGGCGCGGCTCCTGCATCAGCAGCATGCCGATCTCCAGCCACTGCTTCTGACCGTGCGAGAGCAGGCCGGCGCTGCGGTCGGCCTCCTTGTCCAGACGGATCTGCTTCAGCACATCGCTGATGCGGTCGCGCTCATCGTCGAACAGACTCGCGAACAGGCTGCGGCGCACGCGCTTGTCCGCCTTCATTGCCAGTTCGAGGTTCTCGAACGCGGTGTGCTTCTCGAAAATCGTTGGTTTCTGGAACTTCCGGCCAATACCGGCGTGTGCAATCTGCGGCTCGGTCATGCGCGTCAGGTCGATGGTCTGACCAAAGAACGCCTTGCCCTCGTCCGGCCGCGTCTTGCCGGTGATCACATCCATCATCGTGGTCTTGCCCGCGCCATTGGGGCCGATGATGCAGCGCAGCTCGCCGGCATCAATCGTCAGCGAAAGCTTGTTCAGCGCCCGAAAGCCATCAAAACTGACCGTGATGTCGTCCAGATACAGGATGACGTTGTGCGAAAGATCGAGCTCGCCGGTCACCAGGTGACTGGTCGTTGCCTCGCTCTCCCATTGCTCGCGAAGGTTGCCTGCGTTGGCCGTGGCTTCGTTTGCGGCGCGCTCGATATCGGTGATCGGCATCATGCCCTTGCTCCCTTGGCTGAGGAATTGGCCGGCGTGGTGTGATCGGTTTCAGTCTGCGGGCGGACGGCCGCTTCACTCGCCACCGCGCTGTCCGGCCCTTTATGTGCGCGCAACTTGCGCCACAGACCGACCACGCCATCCGGCAGGTAGAGCGTGACTGCGATGAAGAGGAAACCGAGGAAGAACGGCCAGTACTCCGGGACGGTGACGGTGAAGTAGCTCTTGGCCAGATTGACGATGCCGGCGCCAAGCACCGCGCCGATCAGCGTGCCACGCCCGCCCACAGCCACCCAGACTGCCAGCTCGATGGAGTTGGCCGGGCTCATCTCCGACGGGTTGATGATGCCCACCTGCGGCACATACAGCGCGCCGGCCAGACCGCACAGCACGGCCGACAGCGTCCAGATGAAGAGCTTGTAGTGCAGCGGGTTGTAGCCGATGAACATGACACGGGATTCGGCATCGCGAATCGCGGCAAGCACACGTCCGAACCGCGAACTCACCAGGTAGCGGCCAAGGATCAGGCAGGCGACCAGCAGTGCGGCCGACAAGGCGAAAAGGGTGACGCGCATTTCCGGGGAGGTGATGCTGTAGCCGAGGATGCGCTTGAAGTCGGTAAAGCCGTTGTTGCCACCAAAGCCGGTTTCGTTGCGGAAGAACAGCAGCATCGCGGCGTAGGTGAGCGCCTGGGTGATGATGGAGAAATACACCCCCTTGATGCGCGAGCGGAAGGCAAAGTAGCCAAAAATGAAGGCGACCACGCCGGGCAGCGCCATGGCAAGGAAGATGGCCCACAGGAAGGAATCCGAACCGGCCCAGTACCAGGGCAGTTCCTTCCAGTCGAGGAAGACCATGAAGTCGGGCAGATCGGAACCGTAACTGCCGTCACGACCGATCTGGCGCATCAGGTACATGCCGAAGGCGTAACCGCCGAGGGCGAAGAACAGCCCGTGACCGAGGCTGAGGATGCCCGCATACCCCCAGATCAGGTCCATTGCCACGGCAACCACCATGTAGCACAGGATCTTGCCGAGCAGGCTGATGGTATAGGCCGAGAGATGCAGCGGACTCGATTCGGGCAGCATCAGGTGAGCTGCCGGAATGCCGATCCAGGTGATGGCGGCGAAGATCGCGAGCGCAATCCAGCCGCTTCTCGGCATGCTCTGGATCAGTCTTACGGTAAATGGGGTGCGCATTTTTGGCGCCTCCTTGGTTGCCTTGATTCGTTGTTGCCCGACGGGCAGTGCCTGCGATTCGCGATGCATGGGGTATTCGTTCTGCAGGCTGCGGAACTCACCTTCGCTGCGCTCGGCTCGGACAGTCCTCGCCTGCGCCACGAACACCCCACCCATCGCTGGTTTCTTTGCATCCCATGAGGCGTGAAACCCCACTTCAAGCGCTGGTCGATGGTGGTTGTGCAAGGGCGAGGACAGTCCGAGCGAGTGACACGAGCGAGTTCCGCAGCCCTGGAGCAAATACACCCGACTGGCTCACTCGTGGCACCACGCCAGAATCAGCTATCCGCAAACCGCCCCTTCAGAGCAAAGATCCCCTGCGGCCGCTTCTGGATGAAGATGATGATGAACACCAGCACCAGAATCTTCGCGATCACCGCGCCCGCCCAGCCTTCGAGGAATTTGGCCACGATGCCCAGACCAAGCGCCGCCCACACCGCACCGGCCAGCTGGCCGACACCGCCGAGCACCACCACCATGAAGGCATCGACGATGTAGCCCGTGCCCATGGCCGGACCGACGTTGGCAATCTGCGACAGGGCCAGGCCACCGAGACCGGCCACGCCCGAACCGATGGCAAAAGCCAGCGTATCGACACGTGCGGTCGGCACCCCGACACAACCCGCCATCGGACGGTTCTGGGTCACGGCGCGGACGAACATGCCGAGCCGGGTCTTCTGCATCATCAGCCAGATCAGCACCAGCACGAAGCCGGCAAAACCGATGATCACGATACGGTTGAACGGCAGCACCACGCCGGCTGCGAGCTCGATCCCGCCCGACATCCAGCTCGGGTTGGCCAGCTCGAGGTTCTGCGGCCCGAAGATCACGCGTGCAGCCTGAATCAGCACCAGCGACAGGCCCCAGGTCGCGAGCAGGCTCTCCAGCGGGCGGCCATACAGGTGGCGCAGCACCAGGCGCTCCATCGCGATGCCTACCAGTGCAGCGGCGAAGAAGGCAGCGGGGACGGCCGCGACCACGTACCAGTCGACATAGGCAGGAAGATAATTGCGAAACAGCCCCTGCACCATGAAAGTGGCGTAAGCACCGACCATCAGCAGTTCGCCATGGGCCATGTTGATGATGCCCATCACGCCGTAGGTGATGGCGAGGCCCAGCGCGGCAAGCAGCAGGATGGAGCCGAGCGACAAACCGGAGAACACGGTACCGATGGTTTGCGCCGTGGCGATACGACCATCGATTGCGCTGATCGCGGACTCGGCCGCGGCACGGACTCTGGCGTCAGGCTCAACCCAGGTGGCCTGCTTGCCCTCACCCTGCTTCTCGAGCAGCGCGGCGAGCATGTTCTTGACGGCCGGGTCGGACGATTCGCCGAGAGCCTCGACCGCCTTCAGGCGCTTGGCCGCATCGGCAGAACCCAGGTTGATACGGGCAGCGGCGCGACTGATCACGCTGCGTACAGCCTCATTCTGTTCGCTGGCGAGGGTACGCTCGAACAGCGGCAACAGCGCTTCGCTGGCGTTCTCGATCAGCACGTTGGCGCTGGCCAGACGCGTTGCTGCATCGGGTGAAACCAGCTCGAACGCAGCGTTCGCGGTGGCGATCGAGCGCCGCACGCGGTTATTCACGGTGATGGTATCGACATCGGCGACGGCAAGCTCGAGCGCTTCACCGCTGGCGGCATCGCGCACGGTCTCGCCATCGAGAATCACGACCTTCTCTGCTGCCACGCCCAGATTGCCGGCCTCAAGCGCGTTCACCACACGGCGGGCATCCTCGCTGCCATCCACGCCAAGTGCTTCAATCGCACTGATGCGGCTGGAAAAATCACCGGCAAAGCCGGCGACCAGCGCAGGATCGAGCGCGGCGCGGGCGGGACTGGAGAGGGCGACAAGGGTGGCGAAGAGCAGCGCGAGCCGCATCAGCAATCGGTTCATTGCAGGCTCCATCGGATCATCCGCCCGAGCAGGGCGAAGTCGGAACAATCAATTACGGCCGGGCCAAGGTGAAACCCCTGACCGGAAAACACGGCTCCAGGCACATCCCCGGAGCACAGCCCGGCGCGACACATGCGCACCGGGCACCGGCAAGCGTCAGATGACGATCGCCGGTCCTTTCATCAAAGCCCCTGCTTGCCTTCGTTGCCGGCAATGAACGGACTCCAGGGCTGAGCACGGATCGGCGACTTCGTCTTCCACACCACGTCGAACTGACCGTCGGCGCGCACTTCACCGATGTAGACCGGCTTGTGCAGGTGGTGGTTGGTCTTGTCCATGGTCAGGGTGAAGCCCGACGGTGCCTTGAAGGTCTGGCCGCCAAGCGCAGCGATCACCTTGTCGGTATCGGTGCTCTTGGCCTTCTCGACCGCCTGCTTCCACATGTAGATACCGACATAGGTCGCTTCCATCGGGTCGTTGGTGACCACGGTATCGGCATTCGGCACACCGTTCTTCTTCGCCCAGGCCTTGTACTTGGAGATGAAGGAATCGTTCTCGGGGTTCTTCACCGTCATGAAGTAGTTCCAGGCGGCAAGGTGACCGACCAGCGGCTTGGTATCGACGCCGCGCAGCTCTTCTTCACCCACCGAGAACGCCACCACCGGCACGTCCGTCGCCTTCAGGCCGGCGTTGCCCAGTTCCTTGTAGAAGGGCACGTTGGAGTCGCCGTTGATGGTGGAGATGACTGCCGTCTTCTTGCCTTCGGACGCAAACTTCTTGATGTTGGCGATGATGGTCTGGTAGTCGGAATGGCCGAAGGGCGTGTAGTCCTCCATGATGTCCGACTCGGCCACGCCCTTGCTCTTGAGGAAGGCGCGCAGGATCTTGTTGGTCGTGCGCGGATACACGTAGTCGGTGCCGAGCAGCACGAAACGCTTGGCCGAACCACCCTCTTCGCTCATCAGGTATTCCACGGCGGGAATGGCCTGCTGGTTGGGGGCTGCACCGGTGTAGAACACGTTCTTCTCAAGCTCTTCGCCTTCGTATTGCACCGGGTAGAAGAGCAGACCGTTGAGCTCCTTGAACACCGGGTTCACCGACTTGCGGCTCACCGACGTCCAGCAGCCGAACACTGCGGCCACCTTGTCCTGCGCCACGAGCTGGCGGGCCTTCTCGGCGAACAGCGGCCAGTTGGAAGCGGGGTCGACCACCACAGGCTCGAGCATCTTGCCCATCACGCCGCCCTTGGCGTTGATCTCTTCGATCGTCATCAGCGCAACGTTCTTCAGCGCGGTCTCGGAGATGGCCATCGTGCCCGAGAGCGAGTGCAGGATGCCGACCTTGATGGTGTCGGCTGCATGTGCGCCAATCGGCGCGCCGATCGCTGCGATGGAAGCGGAAAGGGCCAGTGCCTTGATGAAGCTGCGACGAGTCTGCATGTGGGTCTCCCAGTAATCGGTAGTAGGAGCGCATTGCTGCGCTGCAATGCCAGATTAGGGATTCACCGCTGGAACAGGAATACGCAAGATTGCGTAGGAGGGGCAAGACCGTGCCTTACGAATACCCCACCAGACGCCCGAGCAACAGCACCACCAGCCAGGCCAGCAGCGACACGAGCGCTGCGAAGCGCACCCGCCCGGGCAGCTTAGACGCTGCGGTTTCCGAACGCAGCAAGGCATCGAGCCCGATCGTGCGCAGGGCCAGTGCATTGGCCGTCGCCACACCCACGATCATTATCTTCGCCAGAAAAAGGCTGGACGCAGCGTACTCGGTGGCACGCGCGATGAACATCAGCCCCCCCGCGCCCGCGGCGAGCATCAGCCCGAATGCTGCGGTACGCGTCAGCACGTGCCACAGCGGCGCCAGTGGCAGCGCGCGCCACGCGCCGAGCAAGCGCAGGTCGAGCGGGACGATGGCACCGACGAGCAATGCCACCCCGAGGATATGAGCAGCGTTGACCAGCGGATAGACCCACACCGAAGCCCGCAGCGAGCGCGCAAGCACCGATCCCTCGAGAGCAAGCAGCCAGCTGTCGATCATGGGCGCAGCTCAAGCCTCAGGACTTGCGGTCGGGGTAGAGGTCGTAACTCTTGCCATCAATGATGATGCGTTCAGCCTTCATCACGCGCTGCTCAGGGTTGGCCGAACGGTGACCATGCACCGTGATGACGCGGCCAACACCGAGCATCTCGTCGCTAAGGCCGGCACGCTCGTTGCGCCACGGCTGCCCGACTTCAACCACCCAGTCTTCATCCTTTACGGCGACATTCAACTCCCCGTGCGGGTTGCCCAGACGCGCCTTGGTGATCGTGCCGGTCAGCTCGAACTCCACGTCCGTCGCCCACGCCCAGCCGTGATGCGCGAGTGAGGCCTGAGCCACGAACATGCCAATGACCAGCGCCAGCCCGGCCAGCCACACCTGAGATTTCGCGAACGTTTTCATCTCCACACCTCCTCGTCGATCCGTCCATGGAAGACTGCTCCGGCCACACACCGGCACAAGCGCTGCCTTGTCTGAATCAGCATGGACAACGAGAAACGGAAAAAGCGCCCGTCGTCCGCAAGTTTTCCGCCGGGTGACGCTATGAATCCGTGCCTTGCCTGACGCGGCCTTTCCACAGGCCAAGGCGGCAGGGATGACTTTTCGGGGAAGACGGACAGGATGGCACACAGAGTGCGCAGCCCGTAAAACCCACACACTACTAAGGGTTATTTTGACCCCGGTCAAAATCGCAGAAATTCCGCAGCAGTAGCATTCGTCGCGTTTCAGTTCTGCTGTCACTACTAGGGAGTAAAGATGAAAATGAATATCGCCGTCGGGATCCTCGCTGCCGCTTGTGTCCTGTCCTCCGGTGCCGCTTTTGCAGACGAAAGCGGCTTCATGGTTCGCGCCCGTGCCGTGTCCCTGGACTGGGACAACAACAATGGCGACAACCTTCAGCATGCCGGTGTCGGCAAGGTTGAAGCCGACAACCGCTGGATCCCCGAAGTCGACATCAGCTACTTCTTCACCAAGAACATCGCTGCAGAACTGGTCCTGACCTACCCGCAGGAAGTCGACATCAAGACTTCCGCGCTCGGCAAGATCGGCAGCGTCGATGCCCTGCCGCCGTCACTCCTCGTTCAGTACCATTTCACCGAACTCGGCGCCTTCAAGCCCTATGTTGGTCTGGGTGTGAACTTCACCATGTTCACCGACCGCAGCTTCGACACCGCGCTGGGCAAGGTCTCGGTGGACGCCAACACGGTGGGCCTGGTCGCCCAGGTCGGCGCCGATTACATGCTGAACAAGAACTGGTCTCTGAACATCGATGCCAAGTACATCCAGATGGAAACCGACGTCAAACTCAATGGCGGCAAGATCGGTAAGCTCGGGTTGAACCCCCTGACCCTCGGCATCGGCGTCGGCTACCGCTTCTGACCTTGCTGCAAGGTCCCGCTTTCAAGGCACCTCCGGGTGCCTTTTCTGTTTGCGTCGTGAGCAGCATGCGCGCCAGTTCGGGTCTCATACCGGGGGCACCGTATAATCCGGTATGAACTCGACACCTGACATCCCCGAAGACGGCGCTGCGCCTGACACACCCGTCTCTGCTGCGCCTGCATTCGCCGAACTCGCCCTCGCGCCCGAAGTCCTGGCCAACCTTAACCAGCTCGGCTACCTCACGATGACGCCAATCCAGGCTGCGGCGCTTCCGCTGGCGCTGGGCGGGCACGATCTCATCGCACAGGCCAAGACCGGCAGCGGCAAGACGGCCACCTTCGCCCTCCCGCTGCTGGGCAAGCTCAATGCGCGCAGCACGCGGGTTCAGGCGATGGTGCTATGCCCCACGCGCGAACTGGCCGACCAGGTCGCCAAGGAGATCCGGCGCCTGGCGCGCGCAGCCGAAAACATCAAGGTGCTGACCCTGTGTGGCGGCTCGCCGATCCGTCCGCAGATCAACAGCCTGGAGCACGGCGCGCACGTCGTTGTCGGCACGCCGGGACGCTTGCTCGACCACCTGCAGCGCGACACGCTCAGACTCGAAGCCCTCAACACCCTGGTGCTGGACGAGGCTGACCGCATGCTGGACATGGGCTTCTTCGACGACATCGTCGCCGTTGCCGACGCCTGCCCGCCGCACCGCCAGACCCTGCTGTTCTCCGCCACCTACCCGGACGGAATTGCACGCCTTGCGGCACGCTTCCTGCGCCAGCCAAAGACGGTCAAGCTCGAGGAGCAACACGACAGCGGCAAGATCCGCCAGCGCTTCTACGAAGTCGAGCATGAACAGCGCCTTGAAGGCGTGGTGAAGCTGTTGCAGCACTATCGCCCGGTCAGCACCCTGGCCTTCTGCAACACCCGCCAGCAGTGTCGCGACCTGCTCGAGGTGCTGCAATCGCACGGCATCCACGCCCTTGCCCTGCACGGCGAGCTGGACCAGCGCGAGCGTGACCAGGTACTGGTGCAGTTCGCCAACCGCAGCTGTTCGGTGCTGGTCGCCACCGACGTCGCCGCCCGTGGCCTGGATATCGCCGGGCTGGAGGCGGTGATCAACGTCGACGTCACCCCCGACCCGGAGATCCATGTACACCGTATCGGCCGCACCGGACGTGCAGACGAGAACGGCTGGGCGCTGAGCCTGGCCAGTCGCGCCGATCAGCGTCGCATCGCCGCCATCGCGGAGGCGCAGAAGTTCGAGCCCGAATGGCACAAGCTCGATGAACTCGAAGCGGTCAGCGACGCACCCCTGCTGCCGCCGATGGCGACCCTGCAGATTCTCGGCGGACGCAAGGACAAGATCCGCCCCGGCGACGTGCTCGGCGCACTCACCGGCGAAGCCGGCTTCACCCGCGAACAGGTCGGCAAGATTCAGGTCACCGATGCTTACACCTATGTGGCCGTTGCCCGGGATATCGTGTCGTTGGCCGTTCGCAAACTGGCAGACGGCAAAATCAAGGGAAAGAAGGTCAAGGTCAGGTCGATATAGGCGCTTCACCGCGCTGCAGCGCGCCCTGATCAGGACCTCGTCAATCAAGGACGGAAAGCATGACGAATGGAATGATCAAGGGGCGCCTGCTGGCCACCTTCGCACTCGGCCTGCTGCTGAGCACCCCCGGCTTTGCCGAAAAACCCGAATGGGCCGAGAAGGACAAGGGCAAGGACAGATACGAGCAGCGCGACAAGGGCAACAAGACGCGCGCCGAGACGAAATCGCAGTCTCGCGAGGAGCGGCAGGAACGCAGCAACAGCGCCCGCGACGACAGGCGTGATGATCGAAGCAGTGACCGACGTGACGACCGCAAGTACGACAGCCGGGAACGCTCGAGCAGCTATCGATTTCGGGATCACGACCACGATCGTGTCGTCATCCAGAACTACTACCGCAAGACCTATTCCAGCAAGCATTGCCCACCCGGGCTGAGCAAGAAGGGGAACGGCTGCATGCCCCCCGGACTGGCCAGGAAATGGTCGAAGGGACGTCCCTTGCCGCGCGATGTCGTCTTCTACGACCTGCCGCCGGCCATCGTGATCGAGATCGGCGCGCCACCGGCGGGTCATCGCTACGTGCGCGTTGCAGCCGACATCCTGCTGATCGCGATCGGTACCGGCATGGTGGTGGATGCGATCGAGGATCTGCGCTGGTAAGTCCGCTGCCGGAACGCCGTACCCGAGCTAGGGTGCGGGCGTTTCCGGGCCGGCCGACCACAGCGGCTGGCCACCCGCATCCAGATGACAGAGGTACACCCTCAGGTCGAACTCAAGCTGGTGATAGGCCGGCTCCATGTGCGCGCACAACTGGTAGAAGGCCTTGTCATGGTCCTTCTCCTTCAGGTGCGCGAGCTCGTGCACCACGATCATGCGCAGGAACTCCGGCGGCATGTCGCGAAACACGCTGGCGATGCGGATCTCGCGCTTGGCCTTGAGCTTGCCCCCCTGTACCCGCGAGATGCTGGTGTGGGTACCGAGCGCGTGGCGCACGACATGCAGCTTGTTGTCGTAGTTCACCCGCGACAGGGGTGCGGCCTTGCGCATGAAGTCCTGCTTCAGCCCGGTCACGTAGTCGTAAAGTGCGCTATCGGTACGCACCGCATGCGCCTCCGGGTAGCGTTGCGCCAGCACATCCGCCAGCCTGCCCTGCTCCATGAGCTGACGAACCTGGGCAAGGAGGGCTTCGGGGTAGCCGCTGAGGTATTTCATCGTTTCGCCCCCCGCACTCAGGCAGCCTGCACGACTTCGTCCGCGACCTCGTCCCCGGCCTCTTCGCCAAGGAAGCCGCCGCTCTGGTGCGACCACAGCCGCGCATACAGTCCGCCCTGCGCCATCAGGCTGCGATGGTCGCCTTCCTCGACGATGCGCCCCTTGTCGAGCACGATCAGACGGTCCATCGCGGCGATGGTCGACAGCCGGTGCGCAATCGCCACCACTGTCTTGCCCTCCATCAGGCGGTACAGACTGGCCTGGATCGCCACCTCGACCTCCGAATCGAGCGCGCTTGTGGCCTCGTCCAGCAGCAGGATGGGCGCATCCTTGAGCATAACGCGCGCAATCGCGATGCGCTGACGCTGACCGCCCGAGAGCTTCACCCCGCGCTCGCCGACATGCGCATCGTAGCCGGTGCGCCCGTGGGGATCGGTGAGGGTCTGGATGAAGTCATGGGCCTCGGCGCGCCTGGCCGCCGCGATCATGTCTTCATCGGTCACATCCGGGCGCCCGTACAGAATGTTGTCGCGCACCGAGCGATGCAGCAGCGAGGTGTCCTGCGTCACCATCCCGACCTGGGCGCGCAGGCTGTCCTGGGTCACCTGCGCAATGTCCTGCCCGTCGATGAGGATGCGCCCCTGCTCGACATCGTAAAAACGCAGCAGCAGATTGACGATGGTGGATTTGCCCGCACCCGAACGCCCGACCAGTCCGATCTTCTCGCCGGGGCGGATCACGAGGGTCATGTCGTCGATCACCCGCCGGGCTTGGGGGCCGGTCGCACCGTAGGCAAAGCTCAGCTGCTCGAAACGGATCTCGCCACGGCTGACCTTGAGCGGCTGCGCATCCGGGCGGTCCACAACCTGATGAGGCCGGGCCAGGGTGTTGATGCCGTCCTGCACCGTGCCCACATGCTCGAACAGGGACGCCATCTCCCACATGATCCAGTGCGACATGCCATTCAACCGCAGCGCCATCGCGGTTGCGGCCGCCACCGCACCGACACCCACCGCGCCCTGTGTCCACAGCCACAGCGCAACGCCTGCCGTGCTCATGATCAGGCCCATGCTCAGGGTGTGGTTGACCACCTCGATGCTGCTCACCAGCCGCATCTGCGCATGCACGGTGTGCAGAAACTCCTGCATCGCGCCACGCGCATGCGTGGCTTCGCGCCCGGCGTGGGAGAACAGCTTCACCGTCGCGATGTTGGTGTACGCATCGGTGATACGGCCGGTCATCAGCGAGCGTGCGTCCGCCTGCGAACGCGAAACCTTCGACAGGCGCGGCACGAACCACCACAGGGACAGCAGATAGCAGCCCAGCCAGCCGATGAAGGGCAGCAGCAGCCAGCTGTCGAAGCCCCCCACCACGACGATCATGGTGACAAAGTAGATGGTGACGAACACCAGGATGTCGGTGAGGATCAGGATGGTGTCGCGCACCGCGAGAGCGGTCTGCATCACCTTTGCAGCAACCCGCCCGGCAAACTCATCCTGATAGAAGGCCATGCTCTGGGCCAGCATCATGCGGTGGAAATTCCAGCGCAGCCGCATCGGAAAATTTCCCGCCAGGGTCTGGTGCTTGAGCATGGTCTGCAAGGCCACCAGCGCGATGCTTCCGCCGATGATCCCCGCAAGGAGCAGGACGGTGCTGCCTTCTTGGGCCCACAGGCTTGCCGGCTCCACTTTCGCCAGCCAGTCCACCACCCGCCCGAGCATCGCAAACAGCAGCGCTTCGAAGGCGCCGATGGTGGCCGTGAGCAGCGTCATGCCGGCAATGAAGGGGCGCAGACCGGTGGTGCCGGCCCACAGGAAGGCGAAGAAGCCGCGCGGCGGCGAGGAAGGTGCAGCCTCGGGATAGGGGTCGACCAGCTTTTCAAACAGACGAAACACGCAAAGACTCTCCATGAATACCGGCGGACTTTCAGAGCCGCCGGTCAGTCGACAAGCGGTATACCAGAAGATGCCCTGCGGACCTGATGCAGGATGAAAACAGCCACGACGGATCCGGCATCCGCATTCATGCCTGCACAGAATTTGGTACTGTAAGAACAAGACGGTCAGCGGCGACCAATCCGCTGCACATACAGGAGAGACGGGCATGAGCGAGTACGACTATCTGGTGATCGGCGGCGGCAGCGGCGGCGTCGCCACTGCGAGACGGGCGGCGGAATACGGCGCACGCGTGCTGCTGATCGAAGGCGGTCGCCTCGGTGGCACCTGCGTGAACGTGGGCTGCGTGCCGAAAAAGGTCATGTGGTACGCCGGCGGCATCGCGCAGACCCTGGCAGATGCACCCGGCTACGGTTTCACCGTTGGCCAGACCTCATTCGACTGGGCCACGCTGAAGCATTCGCGCGACGCCTACATCGACCGCCTCAACGGCATCTACGCCAACATGCTGGAAAAAGCCGGCGTCAGCCTGGTGCGCGGCTTCGCACGCTTTGTCGATGGCCGCACCGTTGAGGTCAATGGTCAGCACTACAGCGCCGAACACATCGTGATCGCCACCGGCGGACGGCCCTCGGTACCTGAGATTCCGGGCGCCGTCCTCGGCATCACCTCGGACGGTTTCTTCACCCTCGACCATCTGCCCGCCCGGGTTGCGGTAGTCGGCAGCGGCTATATTGCGGTCGAGCTCGCCGGGGTGCTCAATGCACTCGGCAGCAAGGTCACCATGCTGGTGCGCGGCGAGCAGCTGTTGCGGCCCTTTGACGCGATGGTGCGTGAAGAGCTGATGACGCAGATGAAGGACGATGGCGTAAACATCCTGACCAGCACCCAGGCACGTTCGGTCGAGCGCACGCAGAGCGGCGCGTTGCGCGTTGAATGCGATCAGCTCGACCTCGAGGTCGATACCCTGATCTGGGCCATCGGCCGCGAGGCCAATACCGACCGGCTCGACCTTGCCAACGCCGGCATTACCGCCGAGGCCGGCGGCGTGATCGTCACCGACCCCTTCCAGAACACGTCCACATCGGGCATCTATGCCATTGGCGACATCACCGGCCGTGCCGAACTGACGCCGGTGGCCATCGCCGCAGGACGCAAGCTCGCGGCCCGACTGTTCAAGGGTGAAGCCGACGCCAGGCTCGACTACGACAACATTCCGACGGTGACCTTCAGCCATCCGCCGATCGGCACCATCGGCCTCACCGAGGACGAGGCGCGCAAGCAACACGAAACGGTCAAGGTCTACACCACCCGCTTCACCGGCATGTACAACGCGATGACCGAGCACAAACCCAAAACCGCGATGAAGCTGGTGTGCGCCGGCGCAGAGGAGCGCGTCGTCGGCTGCCACATCATCGGCGAAGGCGCGGATGAGATGCTGCAGGGCTTCGCCGTGGCGATCAAGATGGGCGCCACCAAGGCCGACTTCGATTCCACCGTGGCCATCCACCCGACCAGCGCAGAAGAGCTGGTGACGATGCGCTGACGCCCGTGCCGCTCAAGGGTGCGCGGCGGCCATCGTCCGCTAGGCCCCCTCGCTCGCGGCGCGGATCTTTGCCATCGCCATCGACGCCGCGGCCGTGCGGGTTTCGACGCCGAGCTTCTCGAACACATGTTCGAGGTGCTTGTGCACCGTGCGCGGGCTGGTACCGAGAATGTCGCCGATGTCGCGGTTGGTCTTGCCCCGGATTACCCAGTAGAGCACCTCGGCCTCGCGCCCGGTGAGGCGGAAGGCTGCGATCAGGGCCTCGATCGCGCTGGCGTCGTTCTCTTCGCGCAGCACCACCAGCCACTCTTCGTCGCCAGTCTGATCGTGGAACGAGGCCAGCAGGCGACGTGCACCTTCGCTCGCCACCAGGCCGGGCACCTCACGACGCTCGCGCCGCGCGAGTTCGGCAGCCATGATCCAGTCGAGCAGGCGCGGCGGTGCAATCTCGCTCGGTTCGCTGCGCTCGGGCTCGAACCAGCTGCGGATCAGCTGGCGCGCCAGCGGCGTCTGCCATACCAGGCGCCCATCGCTTGCTCGCACCGCGACCGTTGCCTGGCCGAAGGCGTCGAGGGCGCTGCGGGCCTGCTTCATCTGACGCGCGTTCTGTACATGGGCAGCAATGCGGGCGAGCACCTCGGCGGGCTTGATCGGCTTGGTCACATAGTCGGCGCCACCGGCGGCAAACGCCGCAACCACATGCTCGGTTTCCGTGAGCCCGGTCATGAAGATGAGCGGGATCGCGCGGGTCGCAAAATCGGCCTTGAGCCGCCGCGCGACCTCGAAGCCGTCCATGCCGGGCATCAGCGCATCGAGCAGCACGACATCGGGCAGGCTCTGGCGCGCGCGCGCAATCGCGCTCTCACCGTTGGTGGCGACCAGTACCAGATAGCCGGCTTCGTCGAGCGCATCGTGCAGCAGCGCGAGGTTCTCGGGCACGTCGTCGACGATCAGCACGATGCCTGCAGCAGTTGGGTCGGCAGCACTCAGGGCAGATGGGCTCATGATTCCGGCAAGTCCTTGCGACACAGTATTTCGCGCATGGCGTCGAACTGAAACTGACGCGCGAGCTCGCGCTGCACCCGCACGAACTCGGCATACTCGGGTGCCATGCGTTCGATGTCAGCCAGCCGGGCAAGAATACCGCGCAGGAAACCCAGTTCGATCAACTCGTCGAGCGCCCGCAGCTCGGCGGCCGGAGGCAGCACTAGCTGTTCCACCTCGACCGTGGGCACACTTTCCGCAGCCGCGGCCGGCGCATCTGCCCACACCCATTCCAGCTGCAGACGGCGACCGATCCAGTCGAGCAGCTCCTCCACGCGGATGGGCTTGAGGATGAAGTCCTCCGCGCCGATCCCGACATCGTGATCCAGCCCCTTGTCGAAGGCATTGGCCGAGATGATCGCCACCGGCGCCTCGTCGAGCCCGGCTGCACGCAGCCGCCGGATGGTTTCCCAGCCGTCGATGCCGGGCATCGCCAGATCCATGAAAATCAGGTGGGGGCGGAAATGCGGTACCAGTTCGAGGCAGTCGTAGCCGGACTCGGCCTGACCGACCTCGAAGCCGAGTGGCTCGAGCAGATTCGCCAGCAGTTCGCGGTCGACACGCTCGTTATCTACCGTGAGAATGCGCCGCCGCACACCTTTGTAGCCAATGCGCTGAACGCGCGGCAGCACCTCCGCGGCCTGCGCGTCGTGCAGTTGCGGCAGAAAGAGGCGGACGCGAAACACGCTGCCGGCGCCGGGCTGGCTGTCGACGCTGAGCTCACCTCCCATCAGGTCGGTGAGCATCTTGCTGATCGTCAGCCCCAGCCCGGTGCCCGTCGTCGTGCTGCCGCGGGCACTGCTGCCGCGGGCGAAGGGCTCGAAGACATGCGCGATCTCGTCTGCAGCGATGCCGGGCCCGCTGTCTTCGACCTCGAACAAGGCCATCTCACGGCGGTAGGTCAGGCGCACGCGAACCGTGCCGCGCGCGGTGAATTTCACCGCGTTGCCGATGATGTTGATCAGGATCTGGCGCAGACGCTTCTCGTCGGCACGCACGAACTCCGGCAGCGTGCCAACGATCTCGAAGTGGAAGCCGAGCCCCTTGTTGCGCGCCTGCAGCTCGAACATGGCCACCAGCTGGCGCACGAACTCGGCGAAGGCCAGCGGGCGCATCTCGAGTGCAAACTTTCCGCCCTCGATGCGGGCAATGTCCAGCGTGCCCTCGATCAGCGACAGCAGGTGCTCGCCGCTCCTGCGAATCACGCTCACCGCCTGCCGCCGCTGCGGCGGGATGGTCTCGTCGCCATCGAGAATCTGCGCATAGCCGAGGATGCTGTTGAGCGGCGTGCGCAATTCGTGGCTGATCGAGGTGACGTAGCGACTCTTGGCCTGATTGGCCTGCTCCGCCACGCGACGCGCGTTCTGCAGCTGCTCGTCGGTACGGCGGTGGGATTCGATCTCTTCCATCAGCAAGCGGGTCTGGCGGTTCGATTCCTCCTGCGCCACCTGCCGGCTCTTGTGCGTCAGCACCATCCACCAGGCCGCAATACCGCCCATCAGGAACAGGGCAGCAAAGGCCTTGAGCAGCACGCCCTTCAGATCGCCCCGTAGCATCTCGCCGGGGTAGCCGGCGGCCAGGTCGACGCTGCGCGCGATCAGTTCATGGTAGTAGAGCGTGCCGAGCAGCAGACCGAGAAAGGCGGTGATTCCGATCATCAGCAACAGGTAGTGACCGAGCCCGGCATCGAGATAGGGCAACAGGGATTTCGGCAGCAGTTTCTGCAACAGCTCCGACCACTGCACTGACAGGCGTGCATGGGGCTTGCACTGATCTTCGCAGCGCGCATCGAGCGAACAGCACAGCGAGCAGATCGTGCCCTGATAGGCCGGGCAATGGCTGGTGTCCTCGGGCTCGAAGTGCTGGCCACAGATGCAGCACTGGCGGGTCGCCACCCGGGTCTTGCCACCGGTGTTCACCGGTTCGGGCGTCCGCGCAAGGTAGTAGCGTCCCTTGGTCAGCCACGCGATCAGCGGCGAGGTGAACAAGGCCACAACCAGCGCCACGAAGGGCGCATAAGGCTGCAGCGCCGGGCCGAACAGGCCGATGAAGGTACTCACCGACAGCGCCGAGGCGATCAGCAGCGCCCCGACGCCGACCGGATTGATGTCGTACAGGTGGCTGCGCTTGAATTCGATGCCCGGTGGCGACAGGCCGAGCGGCTTGTTGATCACCAGGTCCGCCACGACAGCGACCATCCATGAAATCGCGATGTTCGAATACAGACCGAGCACCTGCCCGAGCGCCTGAAAAACGTTCATCTCCATCAGCAGCAGCGCGATCAGGATATTGAACACCACCCAGACGACGCGCCCGGGGTGGCTGTGGGTCAGCCGCGAAAAGAAGTTCGACCACGCCAGCGAGCCGGCATAGGCATTGGTGACGTTGATCTTGAGCTGCGACACAATGACGAACAGCGCCGTCACCACCACTGCCCACAGGCTGCTGTCGAACACCGCGGAGAAGCCGAGCAGATACATCTGATTGGGATCGACCGCCTTGTCCGGCGCCATGCCGTTGCGCAACAGCATCCACGCCAGCAGGGCTCCACCCAGCATCTTGACCACGCCAATCAGCACCCAGCCCGGCCCGCCCAGCACCACGCCGAACAGCCAGCGCCAGCGATTGGTCGCGGTACGCGCCGGCATGAAGCGCAGGTAGTCGGCCTGTTCGCCCATCTGGGTAATGAGCGCGATGCCGACGGTCATGGCGCCGGCGAAGAGGTGGAAGTCGAATGCCCCGCCCTGCCCGTCGACGCCCGGGTACTGCCACAGACCGGCGAGTGCTGTCGGCTCTTCGCGCAGCAGGAAGAAAAATGGCAGCGCGAGCAGGAACAGCCACACCGGCTGGGTCAGGGTCTGCAGCTTGCTGATCACGGTCACGCCATGCGTGACCAGCGGTATCACCACCAGCGCGCAGATCAGGTAGCCCCAGCTTGGCGGGATACCGAGCGCCATCTCGAGCGCGTAGGCCATAATCGCGGCTTCAAGTGCGAACAGGATGAAGGTGAAGGAGGCGTACACCAGCGAGGTGATGGTCGAGCCGATGTAGCCGAAACCGGAGCCGCGGGTCAGCAGATCCATGTCCACGCCGTAGCGTGCGGCGTAGAGGCTGATCGGCAGACCGGTGAGGAAGATGATGAGGCCGATCGCGAGGATGGCCCAGAAGCTGTTGATGAAGCCGTAGCTGACCAGCATGGTCGCGCCGACCGCTTCGAGCACCAGAAAGGACGCCGCGCCAAACGCGGTGTTGCCGACCCGGAACTCGGACCACTTGCGGAAGCTGCGCGGGGTGAAGCGCAGCGCGTAGTCCTCGAGCGTTTCGTTGGCGACCCAGGTGTTGTAGTCGCGCCGGATCTTCACCACCCGCTGTGGCGCGGCGCCGTGTCCGTCCGTCTGCGCAGCAGCGTCAGGGAGGCGGTCGGAAGGAGAATCGGCAGCGTTCATCGGACGTAAGAATGGCGCAATGCAAAAAGCGATTGCGCCATTCTATGTGAGCCCGGCCGGCATCATGCCGTTTGTTCGGCAGCGACCGACCGGAGATCGCCTTACTTTGCCGCGCCCATTTCCTTCAGGGTCTTGGCGAGCAAGGCGGCCTTGTCGATCTGCAGCGGCGCCGGGGCATCGGGCGGACACAGGCTGGCGGGGTCGATACCGTCGCGGTCCTGCCCTGCATCGACAGCACTCGGCAAGTCATCGCGCGAAACGTCGAGCGCACGCATCAGGCGCCCCATGCCCGACAGGGTGCGGGCCTCGGCGGTCAGACCGTCGTATCGCGCATTGGTATAGGCACGACGCGCCTGAAAGTACTCGTTCTCGCTATCGAGCAGGTCGAGCAGGGTACGCTGGCCGATGTCGAACTGGCGACGGTAGGCCTCGCGTGCCTTCTCGATCGAAAGCTGATGCTGGTCGAGGTAGCGCAACTGCTCCTGGATTCGCTGCACATCGTTGTACGCAATCGACACTGTCTGACGCAGGTCGCGGCAGGCCTTGTCGCGCAGATCCTTGGCCTGATTGAGCGATTCGGCCGCCTGACGAATGCGGGCGTCGTCCGAACCACCGCGGAACAGGTTGTAGGTCAGCACCAGCTCTACCACGCCATCACGTGTGCGGCCATCATAGTTGTCGAGGTTGCGGTCGATCGCCTGGCTGGCGCGCAGATCCACGCGGGGGTGGTAAGCCGCCCGGCGGGTTTCGATTGCGGCCTGGCCGGCACGCACGTTCTCGACCGCGGCGTTGAGCGACGGGCTGGTGTTAAAGGCGTCGCGCAAGGCGTTCGCTGCGGTGGGCGGAATGCCCGCGACACCCAGTCTGTCTCCCAGCGGGGTGAGCGCGTCGGCCGGCAGTTCGCCAACCACGCGCTGATAGCGGCTGCTGACATCGTGCAGGTTGGACACCTCGGTCAGCAGATTGGATTCGGCCAGGGCCAGACGTCCGGTCGCCTGTTCCAGATCCACGCGACGGCCGACGCCCGCGCCGGCGCGTTCAGCGATCTGGTCGTACACCAGCTTGTGTTCGACATAATTCTGCTTTGCGAGCGCAACCAGGTCACGGTAGCGCTGCACGTCAGCATAGGCACGCACCGCCTCGAGCGCGGCCGACTCGGACGCATCGATGATTTCGTAGTAGCGCGCGAGACGGGCATAGCCGAGGCGGGCCACCTCGCTGCGGGTGTAGAAGCCGTCGTACACCATCTGGTTAAGCGACAGGGTGGCGTTGCTGTGCGTGTAGTAATCCGTCGAACTGCCCTCGAGCTTCTCACTCTCACGGCCAATACTGGTGCTCAGGTCGATCTGTGGCAGGTAGCCGCCGCGCGCGGCATCCTGGTCGGCACCGGCTGCGCGGAATGCGTGCCAGCGTGCCTGCACCTCGGGGTTGCTCACAACGGCCTTGCGCGCAGCGTCGCGCAGCAACTCGGGGGCCGACGCAGCGGCAACAACAGGCAGGCTCGTCAGGACCGCAAGCGAGACCAGCATACGAATTCGTTTCATGGAAACTCCGACACTTCTGAGTAGTGAATGAGCAGCATTGAGCGTTGCCCAACTTGAGCAGGAAGAATCATAACCGCCTTGGCGCGCTGCACAATGCGCACAATTCAACGCTCGCGCGAAGAAACCACGCTGCAAGCACCAGCCAGAAGGCATTCAGCACATTAGCATGGGCATCACTCAACCCAGATAAAAGTCACGCTGCGCCGGTCACAAGAACAGCACAAGACGCTTCGATTCCGGATAATGCAGAGACAAGCACTCCCAGAGCCCCGATGCCCCTGTCCGACCGACCGCTGTTTTCAGTCTGCCTGCCCCTGGACAGATGCTGGCGCGCGGGACAACGGGCCGTGCTCATGCTCGGACTCGCGATCGGTCTGTGCGCAGCGGCGCCAGACCTCGACCGCATGCAGACGCTTGCCGTGGCCCGCTATGGCGACCCGGCCGGCGAAGCGGTCGCCGCATGGCGCCGGATGATCAGTGAAGCCCGCGAACTGGACGAGGCAGGCAAGCTCGCCAGAGTGAACACCTTTTTCAACCGCCGTATCCGCTTCGTGGACGACATCATCGTCTGGAAGCAATCCGACTACTGGGCCACGCCGCTGGAAACACTCGGCCGCGACGCCGGCGACTGCGAAGACTTCTCGATCGCCAAGTACATGAGCCTGCGTCTGCTCGACGTACCGGCCGATAAGTTGCGACTTGTCTACGTGCGCGCCCGCATCGGCGCTGCCGACAGCACCATCACCCAGGCCCACATGGTACTGAGCTATTTCGAAACACCGAGCGCCGAACCGCTGGTACTGGACAATCTGATTGGCGAGATCCGCCCGGCCGGCCGACGCCCCGATCTGTTTCCGGTTTTCAGCTTCAACAATGAAGGCCTGTGGGTGGGCGGCGGCACCACCTCCGCCGCCGACCCCACCACCCGCCTGTCACGCTGGCGCGACGTGCTCGAACGCATGCGCAGCGAAGGACTGCAATGAACCCGTACCCGAAATTTCCCGGAGCACCCCGTCCATGTCACTGATCAAGCAACTCTGGATCGCCATTGTCGTGGTCACCCTGCTATCCCTTGGCGGCAGCCTGGTGGTGAGCACCCTGGCGGCAAAACGCTACCTGGAACAGCAGCTCAACGTGAAGAACGTCGACAACGCCACCGCGCTCGCGCTTTCACTGTCGCAGATGCCAAAGGACCCGGTCACAGTCGAACTGCAGGTCGCCGCACAGTTCGATGCCGGACACTACCGGGTCATTCGCCTGGTCGGACCCGACGGCAACATTCTCGTCGAACGTACTGCCGAGCCCCGTCTCGACGACGTCCCGGCCTGGTTCGTCCGCCTCGCAGCAATCGAAGCTCACCCCGGTGTGGCGCATGTGCAGGACGGCTGGCAGCAGTTCGCCACCCTGACGCTGGAAAGCCAGACCAGCTACGCCTACACCGAGCTGTGGCACAGCATTCGGCAGATGCTGGTGTGGTTCGCCATCATGGCGGCCGCAGCCGGCGTTATCGGCAGTCTGCTGCTGGGCCGCATCACGGCCCCTCTGCGCAAGCTGGTTGGGCAGGCCGAGGCCATCGGTGAGCGCCGCTTCGTCACCACGCCCGAGCCCGCCACCGCCGAACTGCGCGTCGTGGTGCGCGCGATGAACGCGCTGTCCGAACGCGTGCGCCTGATGCTGGTGGACGAAGCCCGGCGCCTTGAAACCCTGCGCAAGCAAACGCAGGAAGACGCCTTGACCGGCCTGTTCGAGCGCCGCCAGTTTCTCAACGTACTCGGTGCGCAACTGGTCGACCACGATGCACCGACGGGCGGCGCACTGCTGATCGCACGAGTCGGCGATCTGTCCGAACTCAACCGCACCCAGGGCCGGGAGTTCGCAGATGCCCTGCTGCGAGCGCTGGCAGATGCCATCCGCAAGCAGATCGGGGAGCAGCCGACATGGGTCGCGGGCCGTCTGAACGGAAGCGACCTTGCGATCCTCGCCCCGGGTGTTGCCTATCTTCCGCTATGGGCCGAGAGCCTGGTCAAGGCTTTGCACGACGTAGCGGACAAGCACGTCACCGGCGGAGACAGCACGGGCATCGCCCTGCCCATCGCCGCGGCCCTGTACTCCCCCGGCGAAGCACTGCCAACGGTGCTGACCCGCACCGATACGGCGCTGGCCGAAGCCGAACTGGCCGGCGGGCGGGCGGTTCAGCTCGACGCCTGGGTGCGCCTGACGCAGCCTCAGCGCGACCAGTCGCAATGGCATCAGCTCATTTCCAGGGCGCTCGATCAGCATGAACTGCGCCTTGAAACCTATCCTGTGCGGGATGGCAATGGCGCACTGGTGCACGTCGAGGCACCGCTGCGCTTGCGGCTCGATGGCGAGTGGCGCGGCGTCGCCTACTTCATGCCATGGGCGGTGCGCCTCGATCTGATGGGGAAGATCGATGCAGCCGTGGTAAAGACTGCGCTGGAACTCATTCGCAACACCGGTCAAGCCGTCGCGGTTAACATCTCGTCCCAGGCCATCCGCAGCGCCGGCTTTCTGGCCGATCTGCTGCACCAACTGGAGATGGCACCCAACGAAGCACCACTGCTGTGGATGGAAGTTCCGGAGCAGGAGGCTGCGCGCAATCAGGCCGAGTTCCGCACGTTCTGCCTCGCGCTCAAACCCCTGGCGTGCAAGCTCGGCCTGGAGCATGCCGGACCGAACTTCAACGCGCTTGGCGACCTGCACGACCTCGGGCTCGACTACCTTAAAGTCGACGCTTCACTGCTTCGCGACCTGGACGGCAACAGCGGCAACCAGGCCTTCGCGCGCAGTCTGTGCATGCTGGCGCACGCTCTGGGCCTGAGCGTGATCGCGGAAGGCGTGGATCACCCTGAGGCCGTCACGATGCTGAGCGATGTGGGCTTTGATGCCATGACCGGCCCCGGCATCCGCTGAGAACGGAAAAAAGGGGCGAGCCCAAAGGCCCGTCCCCCTGCGGGTTCAGATCAAGCCACCATCGTCCCCGCTGCCCAGCAGATTCAGTCCACTGCGCATCGAGGCACGCAAGGACTTGCGCTCCATGAGCTTCGCCTGCGCCTGTTCGGGCAGGTCGGTGAAGCGGATGACATCACGCTCGATCAACAGATCGACGATATCTTCCAGCACCCGGACCAGTCTGAGGTCGGATGCCGTCAGAGTCGCATCGCTCGCCTCCCCCTGCCCGAAAGCCAGCAGCTCCGGCTCGCCATCCTCAACCCACTCGCTGATCGCGCCCTCAGCCTCAAGGCTGGCAGCCACGATGCGTCCCGCTTCATCACGCCTTACGAACACGCATCCATCCTCCGGAAAAAGACTGCTGCATCATTTGTCGATCAGAAGCTGATTATTGGTGATGAGCTGATTAATGATGTCATGACTGCTCAGCGCACTGTCGAAGGTCACATTCTCCAGCACGATGGTCTGATCCTCCGCGCCCGCCGAGTACCCTCCCGCAAAACCGCCACTGCTGCTGACATGCAGCACGGTATTGCCAGAAACCTGCTCGACACTCAGGAAGTTGTCGATCGTTGTGCTGCTTTCGTCCTTAAGCAGATCGGCCAGATCCAGACGGTCGGCGTTACCGGTACCGTCATAGATGCCGACGGTAAAGTCACCAACGGTGTCCACCGCCGGGTTCCCTGCCGTGCCGCCATCGTTGAGCTTCCAGACGAAGGTGTCGGCGCCGAGATCGCCAAGCAGACTGTCATTGCCCCCACCACCCTGCAAGGAATCATTGCCGGAACCGCCCGACAACAGATCGTCGCCTGCGGCACCCACGAGCTCGCTGCCCGGCGCGACAGTGTCTGCGGTCCCAACGATGATCGTGAAGCTCTTTACCGACAGCGCGGTGTCGCCGTTGGGCTCGACCGAACTGGCGCTCACTTGCAGCGCGAAATCCGTGGATGATCCGCTCGGCGACGTAACCGTCAGCGTCGATGTATCCCAGCCTGCAAGGCTGAGCACGGCATCTGCAGACGAGGATGAGTATTCGTTTCCGCTGCCATCGCGCAAAACCGAACCAGCAGGAATGCCGCTCATGCTAAGGCTCGACAAGGCTTCGGAGTTATCCTGGTCCTGCGCGAGCACGGAGATGTCGATCGGATAGCGCGTCTCCAGCACTGGCTGTGTGGTACCCACGTAGGTGAGCCCGGTGATGAAATAGTCGCTCCCGTCCCCGGTTTCGACGCCCGGCCCTTGTGCATAACCGCTTTGCGCCTTGAACACGACGGTGTCGAATGTCCCGCCGCCAGAAACCGACATCGTCACCGAACCCGTGTTCTTGTTGGCAGCAGCAACGAACGTCCCGCTCGCGACCAGCACGCCATTGCTGTACAGCTCGTAAATCCCCTGCTCCGACCGGCCTGCAACACCGTTGTCTTTCTCATACAGATTCGAGAATGTCGCCGTGGCACTGGTCAGCGCATAGTCAAACTTGAAAACAAGCTGCTCGGACGTGTCATGCTCATAGCTGTATCCGATCTGCGTCACGGAACCGGGGTGTGTCCCTGTCGCACCGATCTTCCCCCCCCCAACATAGACGTTCGAAGCGGATACGGACGTCAGCTGCCCGGTCAACGGGTCAACGTTTGCAGCGCCAACCGTCACGCCCGACGTCGAGAACAAGTTCGAACTCGTCAGTGCACCACTCACTGGTGTACCTTGCGAAACGGTAACCTGTACCGGACTTCCAAGCGCGACCGTGAACGATGCTGCATCGGCTACCGGCTCAATATCGATCGACAGGCTCTTTTCGGCACCGAGATCGCTGCCGTCAGTTGGCTTGAACGAGAAGCGCGCGTAATCAGCCTCTTTGTTACCAACTCCAGTCCCGCCAAAGACGTCGCTGCCCGACTCATCAGCGGCAGGGACGAAGCGCAGGCTACCGCTTGCAATATCGGCCTGCGAAATCGTCTGATTCAGCGTCACATCCTGCCAACTGCCACCCGAAAAGACCTGCAGCACTCCATCTTCAGGCAACACAGTGACCTGAATGCCAAGCGATGCAAGATCGGAGTCAGCATCCGTGACGTTGAAGTCGGCCCAGGAGAATACGTAAGCCGTATCCTCGACGCCGTACACCGCGCCATCAGTAGCTGTCGGCGCGGCGTTGACCGGGGTGACCGTAATCACGCCC